>VBKF01000075.1 GCA_005888095.1 Deltaproteobacteria bacterium
GCTCCCGTCGACGGCCACGCTCAAGGGGAAGTTGAACTGTCCAGGCCCGCTGCCACCGCTGCCCCACGTCGTGAGGAAGGTGCCGCAGGGTCCGACTAGGTCCTCGATGGCACTCTGGCACGCATCGGTGTCCGCGAGGACAGCCCCCGCCGCGACGCAGCCGCCCACCGCGCTCAGCACCGTCGTGGTGCGACCGTCTTCCCTCGCATTGCACCCCGCGAAGCTGGCCGGCGTGCTGACGTCCCTCGCCTGGCAGCGCAGCTCCCGACGGCCGCTCGTGCCGATGGCCTTGGCGCTCGCTGACGGGCACGCGCCGTTGCCGGGATCGTCGGTGAGGAACGCCGCCACGCAGTTATCCACGGCGGTGTCGATCGCCGCGGCCGTGCCTGGGCAACCCCCGTCGGCCTTGTTGATGGTGGTATCCGCGTTGCTCTGCGCATTGCCGAGGCAGGTCGAATCGACGCCGGTTCCTACCCTCTTCGCTTTCGCATAGCAGCTCATCTTGCCGGCTATCTCCCTGCCGGCTGCGTTCAGCTTCGCGGCGCCGCACTTCTGGGCGGGCGTGCTTCCGGCGTCGGCGCTCCCGACGGGGAGGGCAAAGAGCGCGACCAGAACGACTGCTGCAGGCGCCAGGAGACAGCGAGGGTTGGGCCGCATGCGCGGCGCATGGTCCTGCAAAGCCGTACGGAGCGTCAACAGCAAAAACTGCGCTCGGTATCGCGAATCGCGCACGGATTACGCCACTGAAAAGGCGAAGGGAAGGCGAAAGTGGCTTAGTTCCGGGCGGACTAGGACACGCCGTGCGTCAAAGGTGGCCCGAGCTTGTTCGGGCGAGATCAGCTCCAAAGCGTCGGGGCCGGGTACGCGGCGAACGCGGGGTCGTGCGTGACGATGGTGAGCCCCTCCTCGAGTGCCTGCACGACGAGAAGGCGGTCGAACGGATCGCGGTGGTGGGGGGGCAGCGCCGGCAGACGAAGCGTGTGCGCGATCGAGATCGGCAGCTCGTCGAATCCCGCCCCGCGGGCGGCACGGGTGATCGCGTCCAGATCGGCTTTGATCTTGCCGAGCTCCGCCTTGATGGCGATCTCCCAGGTGCTCGCCGCGCTGAGCTGGACGGAGTTACCGGGATCCCGAAGGGCTGCCGCGACTCGGCCGGGAAAACGTCGCGGCTGCGCCAGCGCCCAGAGCAGCGCGTGCGTGTCGAGCAGCAGCCTCAGCGCGCTCCCTCGAAGAGGGCGAGGATCTCCTTCGGCAGCGGGGCGTCGAAGTCGGCAGCCACCTGGACTTTACCGCGGAGAGCGCCGAGCTTGCGGGGTGCGCGGCGCTGCTCCACCGGAGTCAGCCTGGCGACGGGCTTCCCGTGGCGCGTAATCACGACCTCCTCTCCGCGTGCCGCCCTGTCGAGCAGGCGTGAGAGATGGGTTTTGGCTGCGTACACGTTGACTTTCACGGGGCCCCCACCATTTTGGTCCGACTAGACTAATCTAACGATCAACCTTGACGCAACTGGCAGATCCCGTCCGGGCGAGCACCTCGATCGTGCCTTCCGCGAGCCGGTGGCGCTCAGTGCCGCTCTCCGCCGAGCGCGAGGAGCCCCGCCGCGACGAGCCCCCCGGCGAGCACGAGGAAGCCGCCGGCAAAGCTGCCCGTCGCGTCCTTCACGAGGCCGATCAGGTAGGGGCCCACGAAGCCGCCCAGGTTGCCGATCGAGTTGATGAGCGCGATGCCCGCGGCGGCCCCCGTGCCGCGCAGGAGCGACGTGGGCATCGACCAGAACGGGCCGAGCGTGCTCGAGGTGCCGAGCGCGGCGAGCGAGAGGGCGGCGAGCGCCGCGACTGGCGAACGGAGATACGCGACGAACGCCAGGCCGAGGGCCCCGACGAAAGCCGGTCCGGCGACGTGCCAGCGCCGCTCGCCGGTGCGATCCGAGTGCCTGCCGACCAGGACCATGCCGGCCGCAGCGGCCACGTAGGGCACCGCGGACACGATCCCAACCATCACGTCGCCAAGCCCCGAGAGACCCTTGACGATCTGCGGCAGCCAGAGGCCCACGCCGTAGAGGCCGGTGACCAGCACGAAGTACAGGACGGCGAGCCGCCAGACACGGCGGTCGGCGAGGGCGGCGCCGAGGGTCGCCGCGTGATGCGCCTCGATCACCTGCTCTGGGCCGAGGCGCGCGGCGAGCGAGCGTCGCTCCTCGGGCGTGAGCCACGACGCGCTCGCCGGCCCGTCGGGCAGGTAGGCGAGCACCGCAAGCCCGAGCACGACCGCCGGCAGCCCTTCGGCGAGGAAGAGCCACTCCCAGCCCCGGAGGCCGCCGAGCCCGTCCATGGCGAGGAGCGCCCCGGAGATTGGCCCACCCACGACCCCCGCGATCGCTGTGGCGGTCATGAAACGTGCCACTGCGTGCGCGCGCTCTGCCGCCGGGAACCAGTAGGTGAGGTAGAGGATCATGCCCGGGAAGAAGCCTGCCTCCGCGACGCCGAGGAGGAAGCGGAGCAGGTAGAAGCTCCGCGCGCCCCGCACGACCATCATCGCGGACGCGATCAGGCCCCAGGTGATCATGATGCGCGCGATCCAGAGGCGCGCCCCCAGGCGTTCGAGCAGCAGGTTGCTCGGCACCTCGAAGAGGAAGTAGCCGACGAAGAAGATGCCGGCGCCGAGGCCGTAGACGCGGTCGTCGAAACCGAGGTCCTGGCGCATCTGGAGTGCAGCGAAGCCGACGTTGATGCGGTCGAGGTAGGCGACGACATAGAGCACGAACATGAACGGGATGAGCCGCCGCGCCGCCTTGGCGAGCGCGCGGCTCGCAGCGTCGGGTCCGTTCACGCTCTCAGCGACCGAGAGCCGCCACCGCGGATTCGACCACCGTCCCCGCGAAGAAGCCCGGGTTGACGCCGGCCCAGAGCGAGGCCGCGTTGGCGAAGACGAAGTCGCGGAACGCCTCCTCGCCGAGCACGCCCGTCTCGACCAGCCCGTACGCCTCGGGCAGGACCTCCCGCATGTCGGGCACGTCCCAGTGGCCGATGTCCGAGCTGAAGATCGCTTTCAGTCGCGCGCCGAGCGGGTGCACCCTCGCGTCGAACGCGATCGCGGTCAGGCGGTCGTCGGCCGCGCAGCCGAAGTGGAAGCGCTCGGCGAAGACGTCGCGGATGTCCTCGGCGCGCGTGATACCCGCGGCCGCGAACTCGTCCAGCGTCGCCGGGTCCTCGTCGGGCTCGCTGAGGCAGGTAAGCCCCTCCGCCAATCGGTCGAGACGGGCCGTCACGGCGGGCGCGCCGTGGCGGCGGAAGAGGTCCGCGAGGAGCGCCCGGTCGAGGTGCGCGGGGTCGTAGTGCTCGAGGTGCTTGCGGTTCCGCTTCTCCCAGTGACCGACGATGCCGGCATAGAGCTCGCAGGCCCACCCCACACCGCCTTCGAGGAAGGCGAAGCGCAGCTCGGGGAAGCGGCGCGGCACGCCGGCGAGGAAGAGCGCGCGGCAGGTCGCCTCGCCGGCCGCCGCGAAGCTGCCGATGTGGTTGGCGACGTAGCTCGTGAGCGAGGCCCGGCCATGCCAGCTCATCGACGAGGAATGGAACGTCGGCGCCACCCGCAGCTCCCGGCAGCGCGCCCAGACGGGGTCGTAATCGTAGGGGCTGTCGGGACCGAAGGTGTCGACCCAGCGGGCGCCGCGCGGCGCACCCTCGAACGGGAGCGGGCGATGAACGTGGCCCGCGAGGACGGCGGCCTTGAGACCCAGCTCGCCGACGGCGTGGTCCAGCTCGGCCACGGCCTCGGCCGGCGTGTGCATGGGGATCAGCGCCACCGGCGTCAGGCGGTCGCCGAGGCCCTGGAACACGCCGGCGAGGTAGCGGTTGAAAGCGCGGCACGCCGCCTGCCGCACCTCGTCCTCGGGAATGGCCAGCGCGAAGAGGCCGTAGGTCGGGTAGAGGACCGCGAAGTCGATGCCGAGCTCGTCGAGCCGCTCGTGGAGGAGGCGCGGCAACATCGCCGTGGCGCGATCGAGCGTGTTGCGCGCCGGCAGGCCCCACCACGGGAGCCGGGGGAGCCCGGCGATGCGGCGCTGGTCGGGGGTGAGTGCGCGGAACACCCGCGCGAAGTCGAGCACGCGGTCGAGCTGCTCGGCGGCCTGGCGGCCCGCGAGCGCCCGCAGCTCGTCGCGCACGGCGGGCAGGAACTCGATCGTGTGGCCGTCCGCGTCGATGACGGGATGCGGCAGGCGGGCGCGAATGCGGGCGGCGGGTGCCACGTCCGGCATCTCGGTACGCCAGACGCGGCACCCCGAGCAAGAGTCGTCTACTTCCGCTCCACCGGCACGACGCTGTTCTTCACGATGTCGACGTACACCTCCTCGTATGAAGCCCCCGCGCGCAGGAGCCCGTAGAACGCGTTCAGCATCGCCGAGGCGACGGCGAGGTTCGTGAAGAGGAGCTGCGGCGCGCCGCCGGCGGCCAGCTCGGCGCAGCTGAGCTCGGCGGGCGGGCGGTCGGCGGGCTCGCGGATCTCGGGATGGAAGCGCCCGAGCGTGCTGGTCAGCGCCCGGCCCTCCACCCGGCGGACGACCTGGACGTTGCCGTAGGTCCCGTCCTGGCCATCCTCGATGCCGTCGTTGCCGCCGGAGATGAGCGTCACGTCGCCGAGGCCCGCGCACCACTCGTCGACCAGCCGGCGCGTCGCATGGTTGTCGACGGCGAGGAAGACGAGGTCGCCGTTGCGGATGAGCGACGCCAGGTTCGCCGCCGCGACGTACTCGGGAACGGGCTCGATGGTGAGCACGTCGCCGAACTCCGCGGCGAGCTCGCGGCCGAGGAGCAGGGCCTTGTTTTCCGGGGCCGTGAAGCTCATGCGGCTCCGGTTGCGCTCCTCGTAGGCGTCGCCGTCGACCACGACCACGTGGACGGCGCGGCGCTCAGAGTGGAGGAAGCGGCAGAGGTTGCGCGCCACGTGGCCGCCGATGCCGCCGCAGCCGATCAGGTCAATTCGCTGCATTTCGCCAGGCCGGACTCCAGGACCGGCACGCGACCGTGATGCGGCTCATCCAGGACTCCGGCGCCCGGCGCGCCGTCCGGAAGGGCGGCAGGATGGTGTCGACGGGCACGGTGAAGCGCGTGCGACCCACCACGAAGGCTGCGGCGAACTCCGGGAGCGGCGAGTCCACGTACCCGGCGGTGATGTGGAGCCCCGTGTCGTAGAGCTCGTCGTGCACGTCGATCGCGCTGTGCCAGGGGCCGACGTTGCCGTGGCTGTGGATCGTGCCGAGCCGGAGGTAATCGGGGCCCGGCTTCTCGCACGTCTTGTAGTCGAGCCGGAGGTCGGCCCGGAACCGCCCGCGCTCGAACCGGCCGCGGATGAGCTGCGGCGGAGCATCGAGCGCGAAGCGCCAGGGCTCGCCGTCGCCGGGAGGCCGGCAGAACATGACCAGGATGGCCTCGCCCTCCCAGCGCCCGAAGACCGCACGGAAGAAGCCGACGGCGCGCTCGAGGAGCGAGCGCGGCAGGCGGGGCAGGTGCAGGGCGAGGTGCGCGTCGTGCGGGCGCAGCCCCGGCACGCCGGCCTCCACCGGCACGCTCGCCGTGAAGAGCGGCGTGCGGCGCTCGACGAACAGCCCGTTGGCGGCGAGCAGGTAGTAGGTGGGGGCGTCGGGCGGGGTGAACGCCGCGTCCTTCACGGCCACCGGGAAGAGCGGCTCGCCCTCCATGTCATGCCTCCTGCTGCATCAGCGTCACGAGCTGCTCGACGCGCTCGATCGGCCGCTCGGGCGCCACCAGGTCGAGCATGCGCCCCACCGTCTCGCCGAGGTTGTGCGACGCGCGCTGCCACCGCACCTCGAGGGCGAAGTACGGGCTCGCCTGCGTGGCGGCCTCCCAGGCGCCGGCGCTCGCCAGGCGCCGGTCGACCCGCGCCATCGAGTTGACGAACGAGTTGCCCTCGTGGATCTCCGAGCTCCGGTTGAACGCCGCCTGCCAGAAGTGCTGGGTCACCGCGTCGATGCGCTGCTCCCAGCCGAGCCGGCCGAGACGCCGGCCGATGTTCATGAGACATACCCAGCTTTCCTGGTTATAACCGCGGGCGACGTTGAGCAGGTTGGTGAAGTACAGCTCGTCGTCGAGCGAGCCGATCGGCGCCGTGCGGTAGAACGCCTGCTGCACGCCCGAGATCTCCCCGCCCCGGAACACGACGATGAGGACGACCCACGGGAAGCTGAGCCGCCGCTCCTCGTACCGCCCGCCCGGTCCGTCGGCATCGCGCGAGTCGCCGGCGATCCATCGCACCTGCCGCGGGCCGGGCGGCATCTCGATCACCACGGCCGTCACCCGGCCCCGGGCCCGCGGCGCCATGAGGCGCACCTGACGCGGGTAGAGCCGCCAGCCCTCGGCGCCGCACCCGGCAGCGGCCGCACGGCTCACGAGCTCGTGGAGCGAGGTGGCGCCGAGCGGCTTGCCGTTCCGCCGCCAGGTGGCGCGGTCGCCCGCCACCTCGATGACCGGGTCGCCGGGCGACGATTCGCCCGCCCCCTTCTGTCCGGCGTGCTTGATGAACTCGAGGAGCTGACCCTCGCCGAGGACCTGCTCCTCGTCCACCTCGTGGCCGTCGACCAGCGCGGTGGCGTCCGGGCCGACGCCGAGGACGGTCTGCGCGACGAGGCGCGCGACGCCCACGCGCTGCCCCGCGAGCTCCATCTCCTGGACGTCTGCCCCCGAGATGACGCGCACCACGCGCGCCCGGGCGGCCGCGGGCGCCGGAACGGGCGGCGGCTGCACCGTCTCCTGCACCGGCTGCTGCTGTCTCCTGCGCTGCATCATGACTCCGACCTCCTTCCGTGTTCTGCCGGCACCGCCACCCGTTCCACCTTCACCACCGCCTGGTCCTCCGGGATGCGGTCCGGCAGGATGTTGCGGACGTTGTCGCGCGTGATCGTCCGGCAGCGCTCGACGAAGTACTCGATCGTCGCAGCGCGCAGCTCCTCCAGCGTGAGGGGCAGGGGGGCGGTGCGGCCCGCGCGCATGTCGCGCTGGGCGATGCGCGCCAGCGTGGGCCGCACGATGCCGTCGGCGATCGCCGCCCCCGTCGCCAGGTCGGCCGCCCCGAAGGCGAGCACGCGGCCGTCGGCGAGCTGCACGCGCAGCAGCTCGCCGAGGATGCCTGCGGGCGCGAAGATCAGGTCGCTCACCGCCTCGCCGAACTCGCGCGCGAGCTCGTCGTGGCGGCTCACGACGCCCCTCCCGAGCGCGTGAGCGGCACGCGGGCCAGGCGCTTCGCGACCAGCGCCGCCACCTGCTCGGGCTCGAGCCGGGGCGGGAACGGGACGATCGGGATGCGGCCCTCGCGGACGAGCGCGGTGTCGAGGAAGCGATCGGCGATGTTGGAGATGCCGATCATGCGGGCGGACGAGCGGGTGAGCAGGCTGAGCAGCGTGTCGAGGACGTCGAGATGGCCGCCGTTCAGCGTCCAGCCGTGCTGGCGGTCGAGGGCGATCGCCTCGAGCTCGTCGACAACGAGCAGCGGGCGGACGCCGGTCTTCTCGTAGGACGCGTCGAGGAAGGCGAAGTCGGCGCGCATGATCGCGGAGCCCTCGCCGACCCACTTAGAAAGGTAGTGGCTGGCGGTGCGATAGAGCGCGCAGCCTCCGCGGGCGCGCACCTCGCACACGAGGAGCATCGCCACCTTGCTCTTCCCGCAGCCTGCCGGCCCCTGGAACACGGCACCCACGAGTCCCGGATCCGCCTCCTCGAGGAGCGGCACGAAGGCCGGTGAGGCGGCGTCGAGGAAGAGACGCTCCACCCGCGCGATCACGTCGTCCAGGCCCACGATGTCCTCGCGGCGGACCAGGCAGCGCATCATGCCGCCGTCGTCGGCCACCGATGGCCGGGGCGGCCCGAGGCGGCGGGTCACGAGCACGACGTTGCCGTTGTCGATCGACCAGCCGAGCACGTGGTCGCCGGGCGCCAGGGCGCCGAGGTCGACCGCGTCCGAGACGACCGCGAGCTGGCGGAGGTCGTCGTGGGGACCATCGCGCAGCGAGCGGACGAGCGCGTAGTGGCCCTCGAGCCGCTCGCAGAAGGCGTAGGTCGCCCCGCCGAGCAGGAACTCGCCGGCGGCGAGCACGGTGCGTCCCTCGGCGTCGGTCAGCACCGTCTGGCCGACGCCCAGCTCGACGCCCTCGGGACGGACCAGCACCCGGTCCGTTCCGCCGACGACGAGACGCACGTGGCCGTCGTTCACCGCCGTGACGATGCCGCGCAGCTGCGCGCGCGTGGCCTCGGCGCGGTGCTGCGCGAGCTCGCGCCGCGCTGCCGCGGCGTGCGTCGCGGCGCGCAGCACGGGCTCGGCGCACGTGCCCATCGCGGCGACGAGCATCTTGCGGGCCTCGGCGTGCTGGGCCGGGGTGATGTCGGGGTCACAGTTGAGATCCACGACGAAGTCGAGGTCGTGTTGAGCGGTTGCATGGCGGCTTGGCATACGGGCTCCTCCTCAGGTTGGCGGCAGCACCCAGTACCCCGGCTCCTCCCGCAGCGCCGCGCCCGGCGTGTAGCCGTAGACCTTCAGCACTCGCCGGTCGGGAAAGAGCGAGACGACGAGCATCGCGGAGAGCGGGTCCGGGAACACCGTGAAATGCGTGACGATGTCTTCGATCGAGACGCAGGGATCTCCCTCCGCCCGCAGCGTGGGGCTGGCCGAGAGCAGGTGATCGCCCGGCACCCCGTCGCCGGCGGCCGTGTCGGACAGGTGCAGGTGTGTATGGAGATGAGAAAACGCCCGCGGGCCGCGGCCGTTGCTCGCGGCGAGGAAGTCCCCCCACGAGGCCGCGGTCGACACGACGGTCGTGCCGGTGGCGCTGGTGGCGCGCGAGATCACCAGACGCTCGAGGATGCGCACGAAGCGGCGCCGCGCGCGGTCGAACCCCACGCGCGCATGGAGGCGGCCCGCCGCCTCCGCGCCGCTCTCGCGGCTCAGCCGCTCGATCGCGTCCAGGCCCGCAAGGACGTCGGGCGCGACGAACGTCACGACCCAGTCGTCGGCGGGTGTCCCGTGCGCGACGGCCCTCCGCGTGAGCGCCGCGATCGACCGGTGACGAAGCGCGGGGATCTCGACGGGGAAGGGCTCCTCGACCGCGTCGAGCGCGTGCAGCGAGTAGGCGATCGACAGCGTCTCCACGGCCTGGCCGGCCGCGACCAGGAGGTGAACGGCCCGTGCCGCCGCGAAGGCGGCGAAGACCGCCCGCGGGAACTCGACCCGCGTCACGAGACGGCCGCCGGCGGCGAGGAGCTCGACGGCGCAGCTATCGAGGCAACGGACGGGGCCGTGCTGCTCCCGCGTCCGCCCGGGCACGAGCTGCGCGAACACCTCCTCGCCCGGGCGGAGGTCTCCGTCGCGGATGGCGACGTAGGCGGCGGCGCGGAAGAGGCGCTCGCAGTGCGCCGGCTCGAGCTCGATCTCGGCCGTGCTGCCGGCGGCGTGCACCGGAAGGGTGAGGCGGACGCCGCGCGTGGCGGCGTCCGCCCGGTGTGGTCTAGCGGCCGGCGTTGACATACTCGTGGACGACATGCACGCGCGCGCGCCGCTTCGGGAAGACGGTGCCCACGGTCTGATCGCGCGGCAGCTCGACCCCGTCATGGAGCATCGAGTATCGGAGCGGCTTGCCCGAGCTGACGTCCGTCTTCGGATAGCGCAGCTTCGGGACGGCGCGCGCGGTGACGGCCTCGACCGTCCAGTCCCCGGGCACTGCCGGGTCGTCGAAGCCATGAGCCCCGTCCTGGCGCTCGATGCGGAGAGCCACGGTCGCGTTCATCGGGATCCTCCTTCGGTTGAGGCGCCCGGGCCGGCTGCGGCCGGGGCGCGGGGTTCCGTCGTCACGAGAGCGCCGCGAAGCTCGAGGTAGCTCCGGGCGATCCATTCGTCGCCGAGCAGGCCGAGCGCGTGCCCGGCCTCGTACAGCTCGGCGCACAGCAGCACGCGGTCCACGGGACCGGAGTCCACGGCCACGCCCGGACCGTGGATCCAGCCACCGCGGCCGGCGCGCAGGTCGGCGTTGGCGGCGAGCACGTAGGTGGCGCGGGCCAGGTCGACCGTCGGGCTCGAGGCACCCGCGAGCCGCAGGAACACGGGCGGGTCGAGCGCCGGAAGCGAGACGGCGAGCACGCCCACGGTGAGGTCGACGGCCGCGATATCCGCATCCGGGAGCTCCGTCATGCGGCGGAGCACGTCCGGGAGCTCTTCGACCCGGCAGCGCGCTTCGGCCGAGGCAACACGGCCGCGGACGACGATCCGGATCGGCCGTACGACCTTGACCGAACGCCGGGCGAGGTCCATCAAATCCCCGTTCAGCTCGAGACACACGCGGACGGATTCCGGCGAGTCCTCGAACGCGTGGCCGCGGCCGCCCGGCCCCGAGAAGGCGAGGCCGCCGTCGTCGTCC
>VBKF01000076.1 GCA_005888095.1 Deltaproteobacteria bacterium
CTCGCCACCGGCCTCGGCCGAGATCAGGTCCGCGAACTCGACACGGGCGGCCTTGAAGCCCGTCGTGCCGACGTTGGCGATGTTGTTGCCGATCACCGAGAGCGCAGCGCCCGTGTTGATGAGGCCGCTCCGACCGGTCGATAGTGCGCCGAAGATTGCCATACCCGTTTCCTCCTCAGGAGCCGTTGCTCGTGTCGTGTACCTGTCGCACCTGATCGAACGAGACCGTGTTGCCGCCCACCAGCAGCGAGGGCGGGTCGGACGACAGGTCGACGCCGTCGACCGTCGCCTCGGTCAGCAGGCTGAGCGAGGTCGGGGTGGTCGCGCCCGACTTCGAAGCCGCGATCTCGAGGCGGTAGCTGCCGTCGGGCAGCGCGGTGCCGAGAGCGCCCCGCCCGTCGAACGCGAACGTGTGCTCGCCGGCGCCCTGGGCCCCGAGCTCGACCACGCGCACGGCGGTGCCATCCGACGCGCGCACCGTCGCGGTCACCTTATCGGCCGCTTCGGGCACGGTGTAGCGCACCGCCGGCGCCTTTCCGCCTTGGACCATGAGCGTGCCGCCGTCGAAGCTGACGCGCTTGCCGAGCAGGTTGAGCAGCGCGGCGCCGCCCGTGTCCTTCGACTGGCCGGCGAGCTTGTCGAGCCGGTCGTTCACTCCGGTCAGCTGCTCGAGCTGGGAGAACTGCGCGAGCTGAGCGGTCAGCTGATCGGGCTCGAGCGGCGAGAGTGGGTCCTGGTGCTGGAGCTGCGCGATGAAGAGCTGGAGGAACTGCTGCTGGCCGACCGTCTGGCTCTTCGGCAGCCCGCCGGGCGTGGCGGTGGCCGTGACGCTCTGGAGGAGCGTGCTGCTGACGCCGCCGACGCTCATGCGCGCAGGCTCAGGCCGCCGCTCGCCGGCGGCTCGAGGGCCGCGGCCGGCGCGGGGGCCGGGACGGGCGCGACGGTGCGCCGCGCGACGGGGTTCTCGTGAGCCGGCTCGGCGTGCGGGCCGTGCCGGCCGGGATCGCCGAGCTCGTGCTGGCCGAGCCCCACCGAGAACGTCTCGAGGCGGAGCTGCGAGCGGCCGAGCGCCGCCTCGAGCGCGGGCCGGTGCGCCATCAGGGCATCACGCGCGTGGTCCTGCTGCGCGTAGAGCGCGGCGTGCACCCCGTCGGCGCGCACCGCCACCCGCACCTCGACGCGGCCGAGCCCCTCGGGGGTCACCTCGAGCCGCATCTCGCCGCCGTCCCGCACCCGGACCGGACGCAGCTCGTCGAGCCGCATGAGGCGGTCGACGTCGGTGCGGACGGATGGTTGCTCGGGCGCCGCAGTCTCCGCGTGCGCGGGCTCCCGCGCGGGGTTCGGCGGAGGAAGAGAGCTCGGGCCAGAGGAATCGGCTCCGCTGCCGCTTCTCCTCGGCTCGGTAACTTCGCCGAGGCGACGAGCGGCGGCCACCACCACCGCCCCATCCGTCCCTCTGCGCCCGGGCTCTCTTCCCCCCCCATCGGTATCGGATCCGGGAGCGGCTCCGTGCACGGCGGGCGCCGAGCCGTGCGCGTTCACGCTCGCCGGCGCGGGCCGGTCGGCCGCGCGCCGCGGAGCGGCAGGCTCGACCGTCCCCTCGACGGCGTCGCCCTCCTGGTCTTGACTCGCCGCCGCCGTGCAAGGCTCGCCCTGCGCCGCAACCACCGGGGCGCCGCCGGTCGCCTTCGCATCCGGGCACGAGTCATCCGGCTCGACAGCGGGCACCGTCGCCGTGCGGCGCGACACCGGCGCGCGCTCCCCGGCGGGCTCCCGTGCGCTCGCCGGCGCCGGGCGGCCGGTCGCTTCGGCCACTTCCGGCAGAGCCGGGGCAGGGGTCTCCGTCGCCGCGGTCGTCTCGGCCGCCCCTCCAGCCACCGCCGCGCTCGCGGACGGTGAGCCGTCAACCGGGGCGGCAGCGTCGGGAGCCTGCACCGCGCCCGCACACCCGTCACCCACTGCCGCAGGAGCTGTCGTGGTCGCAGCCGCCGCCTCGACGGGCACAGTGCTGGGCACGGCCGAGGGCGACACGAGCGCGGCTGCCGCCGCGGCCCCGGCGAGCGAAAGGACCTGCTGGTCCGCCCCGGGCGCCGAATGATCGTCGGGAGGCTCAGCAGCCGCCGGCCGATCGGTCCCCGACGCGGCCGCGAACAGCGCGGCGAAGCTCGCCTCCAGCGTGCCGGCGGCCCCGGCCGCTCCCGGAAGCCCCGTCGGAGCGCCCGCCCCGAGGAGCGCCTGCAGAATCGCCGCGACGTCCATCGTGGAGAACGCGGGAGCAAGCGAGGTGCCACGGCACCGGCCCCGCGCTGCGGACCTCGTCACGGGCGCCGGCCGGCAAGGTTCGACCGGCCGGGCACAAACGGCCGGGGCGCTACGAGCCGGCGGCCAGCGCCTTGGTGAGCGCCACGGCCCGGTCGCGGTTCATCGCCGCGAGGATGGCGCCGATCTGCTTCTCCTTCATGCGGGCGAGGATCGCCTTGGCCGTGGCATCGTCGAGGCGATCGAGGATCGGGGCCGCCTCCTCCGCCTTCATCGACTCGTAGATCTTGGTGACTCCCACGGCCACGCCCGCATCGAGCGCCGGCGCCGGCGCCCCGGCCTCGACCGCCGCCGGTGCCGCGCCTTTGCCGACCAGCCCTTCGAGACGCGCGACCTCCTCGGCCACCGTCTTCTCGAGGGCGTCGAGGGCCGCCGTGCGGGCCTTGATGGCCTGCTCGCGCTCGTCGAGCTCGGCACCGCGCTGGCGGACCGCGTCGAGGAGGTCGCGAAAGCCACGGCTCCGCGCGAGCAGGTCACCGGGCACGATGGCGCTTGCGCTCTCCGCCGCCTCCGGCGCCTTCGCCGGGCGCTCGGCGTGCGCCACGCTGTCCCACCACCAGAGGCCCAGCACCATCACCTTGAAGCCGAGCCCGATGAGCACGAGTCCCTTGATCACGCGCATGGCTACCTCCGTGCCAGATCGTCCAGCAACGCCGCCGCGGCCTTCTCCTCGGCCAGCCGATGTCGTTCCTCCGCCCGCTCGCGCAGCCGCTCGAGCTGCCGCTCCTCGCGCCGCCGCTCGACGAGCGCGCTACGGCAACGGCCGAGGTCGTCCGCGAGGCGGGCGCTGTCCTCGACGAGCGCGGCCTCGCTGAGGGCCATGCCCTGCTCGTAGGCCCGGAAGCGCGCGAGCTCGGCGCCGGTGAGACCGGACGCGGCCGCCCCCTCCTCCGCGCCGCGCACCGCTGCCTGTGCGGCGCGCGCGGCGGCGACGCGCTCACGGGCGGCGGCGAGCGTCGCGGCGGCCGCGCGCATCTCCTCTTGCGCCCGCTCGCGGAGCCGGGTGCGCAGGCCGAGCACGCGGGCCAGGCGGAAGGGGGCCGCCATCACTCGCCCGCGAGGCCCGCCAGCGCCGCCACGCTCTCCTCGAACGAGGCGCGCTGGTCGAGGGGCTGGCGCAGGAAGGCCGCAATCAGCGGCCGCCAGGCGATGGCCTCGTCGATCGCCTGGCTCGAGCCCCGGGCATACGCCCCGATCTGGATCAGGTCCTCGGCCTCGCGGTGGGTCGCGAGCCACGCGCGCACGCGGCCGGCCTGCGCCTGCTGATCCGCTCCGACCACGTCGATCATGGTCCGCGACAGGCTCGCGAGCACGTCGACGGCGGGATAGTGCCCCTCGCTCGCCAGCCGGCGGGAGAGGACGACGTGCCCGTCGAGCAGCGAGCGCGCGGCGTCCGCGACCGGCTCGTTCAGGTCGTCGCCCTCGACGAGCACCGTGTAGAGCCCCGTGATGCTGCCCTCGGGTCCTTGCCCGGCGCGCTCGAGGAGCCGCGGCAGGACGGCGAACACCGACGGCGTGTAGCCGCGCGTCGACGGCGGCTCGCCCACCGAGAGCCCGACCTCGCGCTGCGCCATCGCGACCCGGGTGAGCGAGTCCATCATGAGGAGCACGTCGCGACCCTGGTCGCGGAAGTGCTCGGCGAGGGCGACGGCGAGGAACGCGCCGTGCAGGCGGACCAGCGGCGGCTGATCGGAGGTGGCGGCCACCACGACGGAGTGCTCGAGCCCGGCGCCGAGGTCCCGCTCGACGAACTCGCGGACTTCTCGTCCGCGCTCGCCCACCAGCGCGATCACGTTCACGTCGGCGCGCGTGTAGCGCGCCATCATGCCGAGCAGCGCGCTCTTGCCGACGCCGGAGCCCGCGAAGATGCCGAGCCGCTGGCCGCGGCCGCAGGTGAGGAGCGCGTTGACCGCCCGGATGCCGAGGTCGAGCGGCTCGCGGATCGGGCGGCGGTCGAGCGGGTTCATGCGGTCCCCGTAGAGCGGGTAGACGGCGTCGTGCTCGATCGGGCCGCGGCCGTCGAGCGGCCGCCCGAGGCCGTCGACGATGCGGCCGCGGAACGCATCCCCAACGCCGACCAGCGGCCGCTCGCGCACCAGCAGCACCTGGCTCCCCGGCGCCACGCCGGCGAGGTCGCCGAGCGGCATGAGCAGCACGCGGCCGGTCCGGAAGCCGACCACCTCGGCGAAGATGCCGCCCTGGTCACGCGTCGAGATGCGGCAGAGCGAGCCCACGGGCGCGCCCGGGCCGCTCGCCTCGACGACGAGCCCGATCACGTCGGTCACCCGTCCGCTCACGCGCACCGCGTCGAGCTCGCGGAGCCGGCGGCGGGCGCGCGAGAAGTCGAGGTCGGCGGCGGGCGGCAGCATGCTCACCCCTCCCTCACCCCTCGTCGACCCGGACGAGCGCGCGCTCGACGGCCTCGAGCTGCGCCTCGACGCCGAGGTTCACCTCGCCGAAGCGGCTCTCGATGATGCAGCCCCCCGCCGGCAGGCTCGGGTCCTCGACCAGGTCGAGCTCCTTGACGGCGTCGAGCGATGCTCTCAGCTCCGGCAGCGCGTCGCGCAGGAAGGCGAGGAGCCGCGGGGGCACGCGGACCGTGATCCGCTCGCGGTCGACGACGCGCCGCACGGCGGCGCGGATGAGACCGAGCCAGATCTCCGGCCGCTCGGCCAGCTCCTGCTGGACGATCTTCCGCGCCACGCCGAGCGCCAGCTCGAGCAGCTCGCGCTCGTAGCGCTCGCGCAGCCCCCCGCGGAAGGCGGCGAGCTCCTCGAGGGACTTGACGAGCGACTCGGCGACGGTCGCGAGCTGGCCGGTCGCCTCCTCGCGGCCGAGGTCGTAGCCCGCCTGGAAGGCGCGGCGGAGCTCGTCGCTCGGCTCGGCGGCCGTCGCGGTCTCGACCGGCTCGGGGTCGGGGATCGCCGCGCGCCCGGCCAGCAGCGGCCGGAAGCCCACGGCGTCCGCTCGCGGGCCGGCGAAGGGCGCGAACTCGGACTCAGACAAGCGCGTCCTCCCCGCTGCCGCCGAGGGTGATCTTCTGCTCCTCCTCGAGCCGGCGGACGATGCCCACGATGTTCGCCTGCGCCTTCTCGACGTCCTTCAGGCGCACGGGGCCCATGCTGCCCATGTCCTCCTTCAGGATCTCGGCGGCGCGCTGCGAGATGTTGCCGAAGATCTTGTCGCGCATGGCCGGGCTCGCGGTCTTGAGCGCCAGCATCAGGTCCTCGCGCGGGACCTCCTTCAGCACCACCTGCATGCCGCGGTTGTCGAGCCGGATGAGGTCCTCGAAGGTGAACATGAGGTTGCGGATGTTCTCGGCGACCTCGGGCACCTCGGCCTCGAGCTGCGCGAAGATGCGGCTCTCGAGCTCCTTGTCGGCCGTGTTCAGGATCTCGGCGGCGAGCTTCGGCCCTTTGAGCTCGCTCGCCTTGCCGACCCGGCCGAGTCCCTCGACCTGCACCTGGAGGATCTCGCGCACCTCGCCCAGCATGTCGTCCGAGACGCTCTGCAGGTCCGCGATGCGGTGGATGATGTCGGCCCCGAGCGCCTCCGGCAGCGCGCCCAGGACCTCGGCCGCGTGGCGCGGCTCGAGGTGCGCGATGACGAAGGCGATCACCTGCGGATGCTCGTGGGCGAGGAGCTGCGCCAGCGCGGCGGGCGCGACGTCCCCGAGGCTGGTCGCGAGCCCGTCGGGGCGCCCGGGCCCGAGCGGATCCTCCCGCGCCAGCGCGGCCCCCGGCTTGCCGCCCGAGGCGAGGTCGCGCGCAAAGCGCTCGCCGTCGACCAGGAAGCCCTCGCGGCTGGTGAGCCATCGCCAGGCCTCCTCGTGCACGCGGGCCGCCTGCTCGCGCGGGATCGAGCGCAGCCGCGAGATGGCCGTCGAGAGCTGCCGCACCTCCTGCTCGCTCAGGTGGCGGAAGACGCGCGCCGCGGCCTCCACGCCGAGCGTCAGGAGAAGGATCGCCGCCTTCTCCGCCCCATCGCGCGGGACGGCGAGGCGCGGCGCCGGGAGCGTCGCGGGCTCGGCCACCGGCTAGGCCTCGGGACCGCCCACGCGGAGCCACTCGCGGACGAGCTGGGCGGCCCGCTCGGGGTGCTGCTGGGTGAGCGCCAGGTTCTCCTGCGTGAGCTGGGCGACGGCGGCGTCCATGCCCCCGAGCGCGCCGCGGCCGCCCGGCGCCGCCGGGAGCCGCGCCGCGACGCCGAGCACGACGGGCCGGACGACGTAGAGCAGCATGGCGGCCGCGAAGACGACCCCGAGGAGCCGCGTCACCATGGCCGGCGCCCAGCGGCTGAGCGGGCCGAGCGTGCCCTCGGCCACGGGCGGCGGCTCGCTCTGGAACGGGACGCTCGCGACCTCGATCTTGTCGCCCCGGCTCTCCGAGAAGCCGACGGCGCTCTTCACCAGCTCGCGCAGCCGGTCCATCTCATCCGACGGACGCGCATTGAAGACGCGCTTGCCCCCCTCCCCTTCGCTGTACGTGCCGTCGATCAGCACGGCGACCGACAGCTGCTTGACCGCGCCGACGGGCGCGACGGTGCGGGAGACCACCTTCGAGACCTCGTAGCTCTGGCTCTCGTCGCGCCGCTCCGATTTCGGTCCTTCGGGACCCGCGGCCGCCGCCGGGTCGTTGGTCAGGTTCGCCTGCACGCCCGGCGCGCCGCCCGGCGTCTTCGCGCCGATCGTCTCCTCGCGCGTCGTGTGCTGGGTGCGGACGGCGGTGCGGTCCGGGTCGTAGGTCTCCTCCGTCCGCTCGACGCGCGAGAAGTCGAGGCTCGCGGCGACGCGCGCGACCACCTTGTCGCGCCCCACCACGGCCCCGAGCATGCTCTCGATCCGCTCCTCGGCGCCGCGCTCGACCGACTGCTGGATCTCGAGGGGCGCGTTGGACGTGCCGGCGGCCTCGGCGCCGCGCCGGTCCGAGGTGAGGATGCGCCCCGCCTCGTCGACGACGGTCACGGCCTCGGGCTGGAGGCCCTCGACGCTCGCCGCCACGAGGTGCACGATGCCGTCGATCTGCGCAGCGGACAGCGTGCGGCCCTGGATCAGCTTCACGACCACCGACGCCGACGGCCGCCGGTCCTCGGCGACGAACAGCGAGCGCTCGGGCAGCGCTAGGTGGACGCGCGCGGACTCGACGCCGCCGAGCTGACCGATCGTGCGGCCGAGCTCGCCCTGGAGCGCGCGCTGGTAGTTCAGACGCTGGAGGAAGTCGGTCTGCCCGAGGCTCTGCTTGTCGAAGATCTCGAAGCCGACGCCGCCGCCCTCGGGGAGGCCACGGCTCGCGAGCGCGAGGCGCATCTCGTACTGCCGCTCGGACGGCACGAGCACCGCGCGGCCGCCGTCCTCGAGCTCGAAGGGGACCTTCTCGGCCTTCAGAGCCTGGACGATCGCCGAGGCGTCACGCTCGGCGAGATTCGTGAACAGCGGCCGGTAGAGCGGTCGCTGGGCCCACCAGGCGAGGCCGAGCACGGCGGCCATCGACACCAGGCCGACCGTACCGATCGCGATCCGCCGCGCCGGCGGCTGCGCCATGAAGAACGCCGCCAGCTGGGTCCAGAGTCGTTCGAGCCGCGCGCCCATCGCTTACACCTGCATGCGCAGGACTTCTTGATACGCCTCGACGATCTTGTTCCGGACCTGCATCATCAGGCGGAACGAGAGCTCCGCCTTCTCGATCGTGAGCATGGTGTCGTGGAGCGTCGCCGTGCCGCCCGTCGCGAGCTGCTGGATGGCGCCGTCGGCCTCGTGCTGCAGGTGGTTCACCTGGGCGAGCGAGTCCTTGAGCACCTCGCCGAACGACCCCGGCCCCTTCGCAGCACCGGTGGCGCCCGTGGCGCCGGTCGCGGCGTCGCCCGCGGGAGCGACCGGAACTCCGATGCGTGTGACGTCCATCTGCGTCGCCCTCCTCAGCCGCCGATGCCGAGCGCGGCTTCCGCCATGCGCCGGGTTGCGTCGATCACCTGCACGTTCGCCTCGTACGCACGCGTCGCCGCCATCAGGTCGATCGTCTCCGTCATCGGCTCGACGTTCGGATAGGCGACGTAGCCGTCGGCGTTGGCGTCGGGGTGGCTCGGGTCGAAGACCATGCGCGGCGGCGTGTGGTCCTCGACCACGTCGGTGACCGACACGCCCTGACGCGCGCCCTCCTCGGCGAGCGACGAGGCCAGCGTCGCGCCGAACTCACCCTCGAGCGGCTCCGTCGTGAGGACGACGTTCCGCCGCTTGTACGGCCCGCCCTCCGGCGTCCGCGTGGTCGACGCGTTCGCCAGGTTCGAGGCGATGGCGTCGAGCCGGACGCGCTCGGCGCTGAGCGCGCTTCCCGAGATGGCCAGTGTGCCGGTGAAATCCATCAACGTGTCCCGTCGATCGCCTGGCGGAGGAGCGCCACGCGGCGCCCGAGGATGCGTGCCAGGGCCAGGTAGGTCATGCCGTTCGCGTTCAGCTTCGCCATCTGCTGGTCCATGTCGACCGTGCTGCCGTCGGCGCGACGGGGCGCGAGCCGATCCGCGACGACCGTCGGCGTGCGATCGGGCGCCTGCTCGGTCGCGCCGCGGTCTTCGAACGCCTGCTGGAGGGCGTCCCGGAAGTCGAGCTCGCGGGCGCGGTAGCCCGGCGTCTCGACGTTCGCGACGTTCGACGCGAGCACCCCGTGACGCTGCTGGTGCAGCGTCAGCGTGCGCGCGAGCCCTTCTATCGTCGGGTCGAACAGGATGTTCGGCATCGGTTCCTCAGCTTTCGGCCGACGCGTCCGCCGGCAGCTCGCCGCGCTGACGGTACTCGGCGAGCTTGTTCCGGAGCGTCCGGATGCTGATGCCGAGGAGGCGCGCGGCCTGGGTGCGGTTGTTGTGCGTGCGCTTCAGCGTGTCGAAGATGAGCCGGCGCTCCATCTCGCGGACGGTGAGCCCGGCGAGGTCGGTGAGCGCGAGGCGGGGTACCCCCGCGCCGCGGTCGTCCAGGTCGTCGGCGGTCACGACGTCGCCACCGGCGAGGAGTGCGGCGCGCTCGAGCGTGTTCTCGAGCTCGCGCACGTTGCCGGGCCAGGGGCGCGCCTTGAGGGCGTCGCGGGCCTCGGGCGCGAGCCGCAGCGCCCGCCCGGCCGAGAAGCGCTCGAGGAAGTGATCGGTGAGCAGGTCGACGTCCGCCGGACGCTCGCGCAGCGGCGGCAGCACGAGCGGGATCACGGTCAGCCGGTAGTAGAGGTCCTCGCGGAAGCGGCCGCGATCGACCATCTCCGCAAGCCGGCGGTTGGTCGTCGCGACGACGCGCACGTCGACCGGCACCGGCGCGCTGCCGCCGACGCGGTCGACCTCGTACTCCTGGAGGACGCGGAGGAGCTTCGCCTGGAGGCCGAGCTCCATCTCGCTGATCTCGTCGAGCAGGATCGTGCCGCCGCTCGCGAGCTCGAACTTGCCGGTCTTCCGCGTGATGGCGCCGGTGAACGCCCCGCGCTCGTGGCCGAAGAGCTCGCTCTCGAGCA
>VBKF01000077.1 GCA_005888095.1 Deltaproteobacteria bacterium
TTGCGACATCAGCATCACGACCCGGACGGTCGGGCGCAGCCTGCCGAGCAGCTCGCGCAGCTCGCTCACCGAGAGCGACTCGTTCGGCCCCCAGAGCGTGATCGAGTTGTTCAGCGGGTCGTCGCGGTTCTTCTGCCCGTGGTCGGTGACGTAGAGGAGGAGCGTATCGCGCCCTCCGAGCGCGCGATGCGCGTGCTTGAACCAGCGCCGGAGGTTGTCCTTGGTGGCCGCGCGCAGCTCGACGCCCGGGACCGATGAGTTGGCGTACGTGATCGGGGTCGCGAGCTGGTGCTCGAGGCGTGTGCCGCGCAGCAGCCAGAACTCGGGCTCGGGCTGTAGCTCGCGCACCGCGAGGTCCTCGGCCGGGTCGGGGCCGTCGGCGCTGAAGACCGACACCCGCTCCGGCCGCACGCCGGCATGGAAGAGCACGTCGAGGAGCTGCTGCACGTGCAGGAGGTGCGACTGATAGTTCATCGCCTTGCTGCCGCCGCCGTTGAGCATGAGCACGTGCAGGTGTCCGAGCGGGTCGCCCGCGCCCGCCGGCACCGGCTGCTCCGCCGGCAGCGGCTGCCGGCGGCAACCGGCCGCGACGAGTGCACAGGCGCCGAGCGCGAGCACCGCGCGGGCGACGAGGCGAATGCGACGGCGCGAGCCGATCACCCGCGTAGCTTAGCGGGACGGTCGCCGCAGCGGAAGTTCGGGTGGAGCGGAGCTCGACTCGAGATGGATTCTCCGCGCGCGCCGCGCGCGCGGCCGAGCGAAGCGAGCGAGGAGTGAGGACCCGGCGGGCTTCGCCCGCCGGGGCGAGGGGCGGAGCCCCTCGCTGAGTTTGAGTTAATGCAGCGGGTGGTACGGGCCGTCGAGCACGCCGAGGACCGTCAGCGCCCCGTCGTCGTCGATGTGATAGAGGATGTAGTAGTTGTCGATCGCCAGGTAGTAGCAGCCGCCGATACCCTGCAGCAGCGAGGACCCGGGCGGATAGGGGTTTTCCGCCAGGGCGATGATCGCCTCGCCGATGTGCCGCAGCGGGGCCTGCGGGATCAGCTCGAGCTCGCGGTAGGCGCTGTAGGTGATGTTGAGTCTCATCTTCGCGCGGACAGCGGAATGGTTATCGGCAGCGGGCTAGGTTCGCTTGAGGCTCAACGCAGCGCTCCGTAACACCCCGATCGTGCAGATGCTGTGCGCCCGTCACGTCTTGCAAACGCCACACGCCGCCAGTAAGTTGACGGTTGGTGTACCGCAGGGGAGCGAGCTGATGCCTGCCAGTGAATCCGAGGTTCTCGTAGGCCGCCGCTATCTGGAACGAGGATTCCTCGATGCGGCCATGAAGCTGTTCGTGCGGAACGCTGAGCTGGTCACCGCGGCCGACTGGACGGGCCTCGCCGACCGTCTGATGCAGCGAAACCGCATCAACGACGCCGTGCGGGTCTCCGAGCTCGGCTCCGTCCCCCTCCCCCGTGACCGCTTCCTGGCCCTCGGCGACGCCGCTCTCAAGCGCAAGGACATCGACGGCGCCATGCGGTTGTACGAGCTGGGCAACGCGGACCGGGAGCGCTGGACGCGGTTCGTCGACATCCTCACCCGGCTGCCCGACCGCGCGCGGCAGGCGGTCGAGGTCGCCGAGCGTCACCTGGGGAACGCGCCGGAGCCCGAGACCGTGGACGACGGCAAGGCGCCCCGCCGCATCAAAGCGGTGAAGTAGCTCGGCGAGGCCGGCCGTTCGTCCTTCCGACTGGCTCCGCCCCTCCATCCGCGGGCTGCCGCCCTACGTCCCCGGGGAGCAGCCCGAGGCCGCGTGGCGGGTGATCAAGCTCAACACCAACGAGAACCCCTACCCGCCGTCGCCGGCAGTCCTGGAGACGCTCGCCCGGGCGGCCGACGCGAGCGTCCGTCTCTACCCGGATCCCGAGGCGCGCGCGCTCCGTGCCCGCGCGGCCGAGGTGTACGGCGTGCCGATGGATCACCTCCTCGCCGGCAACGGCTCGGACGAGCTCCTGGCGCTCGTGCTCCGCGCCACCGTCGATCCGGGGGACCGCGTGGCGTTCCCGGTTCCCACCTACAGCCTCTACGAGACGCTCGTCGCGGTGCAAGGCGGCGAATCCGTGCAGGTGCCGTTTGCCGATGACTTCCGGCTCCCGCCAGCGCTCGGCCGCGCGCGCGCGCGTGTCACCTTCCTCTGCAACCCGAACTCGCCGTCGGGCACGCTCGTGCCGCTCGCCGAGGTCGAGGCGCTGGCACGCGAGGTCGCCGGGGTGCTCGTCGTCGACGAGGCGTACGTCGACTTCGCGTCCAGCCACGCGCTCGGTCTCGTCGCCCGGCTGCCGAACGTGCTCGTGCTCCGGACGCTGTCCAAGTCGTTCTCGCTCGCCGGGCTGCGCGTCGGCCTCGCCGTCGGCCACCCCGAGCTGCTCGCGGGGCTGCGCACGGTCAAGGATTCGTACAACGTGAGCCGCCTCTCGCAGGCGGCGGCCGTGGCCGCGCTCGGCGACCTCCCGGCCATGCAGGCGAATGTCGCCCGCGTCCGGGCGACGCGGGCCCGGCTCACGGCCGGGCTCGAGCGGCTCGCCTTCCGCGTGCTGCCGTCGGAGGCGAATTTCGTACTCGCGCGGCGGCCCGGCGTGGATCAGGGGCCCGTGGCCCGCGCGCTCGCGGCGCGCGACATCCTGGTCCGCCACTTCGCGCGGCCCGGGCTCGAGGACGCGCTGCGCATCACGGTCGGCACGGACGACGAGGTCGACGCCCTCCTCGCCGCACTCGGCGCGCTCTGAGCGCGGCCTCTGCCTGCCGGGCTTGCCCTACCCGGCACCCGTCAGGCGGGCGTGCAAGGGAAGGCGAACGCCTTGCGTTCCTGCAAGGCATCCCGGAAGGTGCGGACCCGGATCCGTATGGTCCCAGGACGCTCTCCGGGGGCTCCGTGGCCACGCTTTTGCTTGACCGTCCGGGACGGCCGGCGCTAGCGTCGGCCCGCTCGGGCGCGCGGCTCTCGCTCCGCGCGAGGCAGACATGCGACGCTTCACGGCACGGCAGGCGCTGAACACGGTGCTCAACGAGGCCGAGGTCCGCCTCCAGTCGGCCGTCGTCCACTCGCTTCCGCAGAACGTCGACATCGTGCTCACCAAGGCGTGCAACCTCGCGTGCACGTTCTGCGTCGACTACGAGACGCCGGGCGCGAAGCGCATCTCGATCGAGAACTTCGAGAAAGTCGCGCGCCAGCTCTTCCCCACCGCCCGTCTGGTGAGCATCTGCTCGGGCGGCGAGCCGTACCTCCACAAGGGCCTCGAGGATCTCCTGCGCGTCGCCCGCCGCTACCGGGTCGCCACCTGGGTGCTCTCCAACGGCATGCTGCTGCGCGAGGACCGGGTGCGCACCATCGTGCGCGAGGGGCTGATCACGACGCACGGCTTCTCGGTCGACGGGTTCCGCGCGTCGACCGTCGAGTCGCTGCGCGTGAACGCGAAGCTCGACACCGTCCTCGAGAAGATCCGGATGGTCCTCCGCGTGCGCGCGGAGGAGCGGAAGCGCGAGCCCCGGACCATCATCCGCTACGCCCTCATGCGGTCGAACGTCGAGGAGCTGCCCGATGCCGTCGCGCGCTGGGGCGACATGGGCATCGACCGGATGGACTGCGGCTACCTCGCCGTCTGCAACGGCATCGACCCGCAGGAGAGCCTCTACTTCCACCAGGACCTCATGAGCCGCGTCTTCGCCGAGGCCCGGCGGGCCGCGGCCCGCTATCCCCGACTGCGGCTGAACCTCCCGCCCACGGTGCGCGACGAGCAGCCGAAGCGCGCGAACCCGGCGCGCTGCCGGGCGCCGTGGCGGTTCGTCAAGATCGACACCGACGGCCGCATCCTGCCCTGCTACCGCGCCTGGGAAGCGATCAACATGGGCAAGGTGTACGACGGCGACGGGCAGGACTTCCGGGACATCTGGAACAGCGACAAGTACCAGGCCCTGCGGCGGACGGTGAACGACGACACCGTGAAGAAGTCGTTCCCCTTCTGCGCGCGCTGCGACTACCGCTACGGCTGGGGCGACCTCGCCCAGCACCTCGGCTTCGAGGAATGGGCGGAGACGGTCGCGCCCGAGGTGCCCGACGACGGGCACGCGATCGATCACCGGCGCGACCGACGCGCGTCGGCATCGATGCAGGCGAAGAACGCGCCGAACGTGCCCGCGTAGCCCCCGACCACGAGGCGGACCCGGCGTGCGGGAGTGATCACCGCGCACCCGCGTCCGCTCCGAGCTCGGCGAGGTTCCCCTCGATCATCTCGCGGCCCGGCGTGCCGGGCGGGAAGCGTGCCAGGGCCTCGCGGTAGTCGGCGAGCGCGCCGGCGACGTCGCGCTTCGCCTGGCGCGCCAGCCCGCGGTTGTTGTAGGCGCGGCCGTCGTCGGGAGCGAGGCGGATGGCCTCGTCCAGGTCCGCGATCGCGCCGTCGAGGTCGCGGCGCGCGAGCCGCAGCGTGCCCCGGTTCAGGTACGCCGACTCGTAGCGCGGGTTCGCCTCGATGGCGGCCGTGTAGTCCGCCAGCGCGGCCTCGTATTGCCCGCGCGCCTGGAGCACGTTGCCGCGGTTGTTGTAGGCGAACGTGAACTTCGGGTTGATGCGCAGCGCCTCCGTGTAGTGGGCGTAGGCGCCGTCGAGGTCGCGGTGTATCTGCCGCTCCCATCCGAGGTTCTGGTGCGCAAAATAGTTGTCCGGGTCGACCCGCAGCGCCTGGCCCCAGAGGCTCTCGGTGTCCTTCCAGGCCCGGGTCTGGCGCCAGGTGAGGACGCCGAGCAGGACGAGCGCGACGGCGGCCGCGGAGAGGAGGCGCGGCCGGCGGCAGACCGCGGCGGCCAGGAGGGCCGCCCACGGGAGGCAGGAGAGATAGGTGTAGCGGTCGGCCGCGATCTGGGGCCCGGTCTGCATCAAGCCGAGCACCGGGGCGACGACGATCGCATAAGCGGCCGCGGCAGCGAGGGCCCACGGGAATCGGCGGCGCAGCGCGATCAGCGTGGCGCCGGCCACGAGCACGGCGAGCCCGCACGCGACGTACCTCGGCGTCCACGGATCCAGCGTCGGCTCGATCAGGTAGAGCGGCGAGAGCCCGAGCGGGATCACGGTCTTCCATACGTAGAACCAGAGCCCGTACGCCGCCTGCGCCGCCCGGGCGAGGAGCCCGTGTTGCGCGAGGCTCTTCACGTCCGTGAACTCCCGCAGCATCCGCAGCGTCACCGCGACGCCGCCTGCGGCGACCAGGCCGTACGCCGCCTTCTCCGCCAGCACGGCCGCACGCGCCGATCGGGATGCGCCGGCAAACCGCCGCAGCGGATAGACGTCCATCACCAGCAGCACCAGGGGCAGCGTCACCCCCCAGGTCTTGGCGAGCAGGGAGAGGACGAAGCAGCCGAGCGATACGGCGAACCAGGTCCACCAGGCACGGCCGCGTTCCTTCTCGTCGACCATCCGCACGTAGGTGAGCAGCGTGAGCAGATAGAAGAGACCGGAGAGCACGTCGCGCCGGGCCGTCGCCCACGCGACCGACTCGACGCGCAACGGATGGATCGCGAACGCGAGAGCGCCCACCAGCGCGGCCGCGGGCAGGGCTCCCGAATCCGCCATCGTCCAGCCGAGGATCGCCCGGATGAGAAGGTAGGCGAGCACACCGTTCGTCGCGTGCAGCACGAGGCTGGTCAGGTGGTAGCCGGCCGCGTTCATTCCCCAGAGCAGGTAGTCGAGGCCGAAGCTCACCCAGGTGAGCGGCTGGTACTGCCCTCCGAGGAAGGTCGTGAACATCCAGGAGAGGTGCGCGGGCGACAGGCCGCGGTAGTCCGGATTGTCGATGAGGATCATGTCGTCGTCCCACAGGACGAAGCCGTTCCAAAAGGTGGGCAGGAAGGCGGCGAAGACGACGATGACCAGGACCAGCGCCGGGCCGAGCCCCCGGGCCTCGTGCTGGGCGGGACGGTTCACGGGTTCGGGGCGAGTCCGCTGCGCTCGTCCACGAGCCGGTACTGCCGCCCGCACCCGCAGGCGAGGTCGGCCGGCAGCGGGTATCCGCACGCGCAGGCCCAGCCGACACGGCGCGCCGGGTTGCCGACCATCAGCGCGTGGGCCGGCACGTCGGCGGTGACGACGCTCCCCGCCCCGACGAAGGCCTGCTCGCCGATCGTCACGCCGCAGACGACGGTCGCGTTGGCGCCGATCGAGGCCCCGCGCTTCACCAGGGTGGGCGAGAACTGGTCCGGCGTGGGAGGGAAGGCGGCGCGCGGATTGCGGACGTTGGTGAAGACCATGTTCGGACCGAGGAAGACGTCGTCCTCGATGGTCACGCCGTTCCAGACCAGCACGCTGTTCTTCACGATGACCCGGTTGCCGAGCTTCGCGCCGCTCTCGATGAAGGCGTGGTCGCACACGTTGCAGTCCGCGCCGACGGTGGCCTCCGGCATGATGTGGGCAAAAGCCCAGACCCGCGTGCGCGGGCCCACCCGGTCACTCTCGCAGAGGGCCTTCTCGTGGACGAAGACCGACGGATCGCGAGCCATGACGATAGATCAGGCGACGGCCGCGCGCAGCACCTCGGCCACGCGCTCCTGCTCGGCCGGCGTGATGCCGGGGTAGAGCGGAAGGGACAGCACTTCGTCGGCCGCGGCCTCGGCCACCGGGAAGTCGCCGCGCCGGTGGCCGAGCGAACGGAAGGCGCCCTGCAAGTGGATCGGTGTCGGGTAATGGACGGCCGCCTGGATGCCCGCGGCGCGGAGCTTCGCGAGCACATCGTCCCGCCGGGGCACGCGCACCACGTAGAGATGCCAGACCGGCTCGTTCCCCGGCAACGTCGCGGGGAGGACCACGCCGGGGACGCCGGCCAGCAGCGCGTCATAGCGGCGGGCGGCTGCGCGGCGTTGCGCGTTCCACAGAGGCAGGTGCACGAGCTTGGCGCTCAGCACGACCGCCTGCAAGGGGTCGAGGCGCGAGTTGAAGCCGGTCTCCGGGTGAACGTACTTCGCCTCGCTTCCATAGTTGCGCAGCGCACGGGCCCGGCGATCGATGGTGTCGCGGTCGGTGAGGACCGCGCCCGCGTCGCCGTAGGCGCCGAGGTTCTTGGCCGGATAGAAGCTCGTGCCGGCGGCGAGCCCGAACGTGCCGGGCGTCCGTCCGTGGCGCCGCGCACCGTGGGCCTGCGCGGCATCCTCCACCAGGACGAGGCCGCACCCGGACGCCAGCTCCGCGAGCTCCTCCATCGGCGCCATCTGCCCGTAGAGGTGCACCGCGACGATCGCCCGCGTGCGCCGCCCGATCTTCTTCCGTACCTCGGCGACGTCGATCAGATGGTGATCCCGATCGCAGTCGACCAGCGCCGGCACGGCGCCCGCGCGGGCCACCGCCAGCGCCGTCGCGATGAACGAGTTGACCGGCACGATCACCTCGTCGCCCTGGCCGATGCCGGCGGCCCGCAGCACGATCTCGAGCGCATCGGTCCCGTTCGCCACGCCGACGCAATGCCTCACCTCCGAGAGGCGCGCGAATGCGGCTTCGAACGCCTCGACCTCGGGGCCGAGGATGAAGCTGCCGCTCTCCAGGACCCGCGCGAACCCGCGCGCGATCTCGTCCGCGACCTGCCGGTGCTGCGCCAAGAGGTCGACGAGCGGAATGTCGGCCATCAGACGGGCTCCTCATGCCCGGCTCCGCGGATGGATCGCTGGATCGCCTCGAGGGCCCGTACGACGGTGAGCGCCTCGGGGCCGGCGGTGAGCGGGCACTTCCCGCCGGCGATACACTCGAGGAAGTGATCGCATTCGGCCTTCAGGGGCTCACCCAGGGCGATCTTCGGGATCGTGATGTCGCCCTCACGGAGGCTCGCCCGGAAGGACGCGAACGAGTCGATGTAGGGCGCCGACGTCCGCACCTCGGTGACCCGCTTGTCGTAGACGCGGACCGGCTCGCTCAGGTTCATGTCGTCGAACGTCAGCATGCGCCGGTCGCCGACCAGCGTGATCTCCCGCGTCTTCCGCGGGCTGAGCCACGAGATGTGCAGGTTCACGAGGACGTCGTTCGGATACCGGAGCGTGGCGAAGACGGCGTCCTCGATTCCCGCGTTGATCCAGCTGCCTCCCACGGCCGACGCGGTCAGCGGGGCGGTGCCGAGCCAGTGGTTCGCGATCGAGACGTCGTGCGACGCGAGGTCCCAGGCCGCGTTCACGTCGACGCGGATGGGGCCGAGGTTGGTGCGCACCATCGAGACGTAGTAGACGCGCCCCAGCTCGCCGGCGGCGAGCAGCTGCTTCACATGCTGGACCCCCGGGTTGTAGACGAACACGTGGCCAACCATGAGGATCCGGCCCGCCTGCGCCGCCAGCGAGCAGAGTTCCTCGGCCTCGGCCGAGTCCGCGGTGATCGGCTTTTCGACGAGCACGTGCTTGCCGACCCCGAGCGCGCGCTTCGCCAGCGCATGGTGCGTGCTCGTCGGCGTGGCGATTACCACCGCGTCGATCCGGCCGTCGGCCATGACCGTCTCGGCATCGGTGTCCACCCGGATGTCGGGGAACCGCTCGCGGACCTGAGCGAGACGTCCCGCGTCCCGGTCGACCACCCAGGCGACCTCGCTCGTCCGCCGGTTGTGGAAGTTGCGGATGAGGTTCGGGCCCCACTGCCCGGCGCCGATCACCGCAATCCGGATCATCGCCTGGGCCGCAGGCCCGCGTAGACGAGCGGCCGCAGGATCGACCACCAGCCGGTCAGGGGCTTCATCTTGGTCTGGCCGAGGTGGCGAGGCGGGTAGACCTTGGTGACCGGGACCTCGGCCGTGCGGTAGCCGAGCCGGATCGCCCGCAGGTACAGGAACGGCTCGAGCTCGTAGGCGTCGAGCCATGCCGGCGAGAGATCGAGGCGCGGGTCGGTCAGCACGCGGCGGTGCACGGCGCGGAAGCCGTTGGTGGACTCCGTCACCCAGCGCTGCGCAGCGAGCGAGAAGAGCAAGGGATGCACGCGCGTGGCGATCCGCCGGTAGAAGGGCATCGCGCCGAAGCTCGCCCCGGGCTTCAAGAATCGCGAGCCCTGAACGAAGTCCGCGCGATCCTCCGCGATCGGATCCAGCAGCAGGGGGATCTCCTCCGGTGCATCCTTGTCGTTGCCCGCCATCACCACCACCACATCGTAGCCGTGCGCGACCCCGTAGCGGTAGCCGGCCCGCAGGGCCGCCCCCACGCCGGCCACGCGGCCCATCGACAGCACGGTCGCGCCCAGCTGGCGGGCGATCTCGGGTGATCGGTCGGTCGAGCCGTCATCGACCACGAGGACCTCGTCGACGACCGCGCCCGGCGTGCGTCGCAGGACGTGACCGATCTTGGTCTCCTCGTTCAAGACCGGGACGACGGCGATCGCGGAGAGCCCGCGGTACATGGTTCCGGCCGGCCGTCGCCCTCGGTCACGGACCTACGGCCGCAGCCCTCCCAACGCCACGCCCCGCCGCGGGCCCCGCCGCCGCTCGAGGCGCTCGCGCTCCCGCTCGTGCACGAGTGGCAGGAGCTCGGCGATCGCCTGGTCGACCTCCTGGCGGCGCGGGCTCGCGGGGTCGAGCAGCGGCTTGGTGCGCTGGAAGTGGCTCAAGGCCTGCTCGAGCTCGCCCCGCAGGCGCGAGGCGACGGCCAGGCGGTAGAACCCCTCGGCCTCGTCCCCGCGCCGGCCGAGGGCGACGCCGGCCAGCCGCTGGGCCTCGTCGAGCTCGGGGTCGCAGCTGATCGCGCGCTGGAACTCCTTGAGCGCGCCGCCGTCGTCGCCGGCGTCGGCCAGCGCCTTGCCGAGCTGGAGGTGCGACCAGCCGTCTTCGGGATGCTTGGCGAGATAGTGGCCGAGCGCCTCGCGTGCCTCGGCCGGCTTCTTGAGCGCGACGTAGACGGTACCGAGCGGCCGCTCCACGCGGCCGTCGAGGCCGCCGAGCGCGCGGCAGCGCTCGAGCGCCGCGCGCGCCGCCTCGAGCTGGCCGACGGTCTGGTAGACGCGGCCGAGGAGGAGCTGCCGCTCGGCGTCCTCCGGCTTCTCGTCGGCCATCCGGCGGTAGCGGCCGATGACGACGTCGGCGGGCTCGGCAATGGCGCGTGCCACCGCCTGCGCCTCGGGAAACTCGGTCCCGGACGCGGGCCGCCCCGCAGGGGTCTTCAGGTGCTGCGAGGTGATGGCCGTCGCGACGTTCGCCACCCGATCCTCGGTGAGCGGGTGGGTGAGCATGTAGGCGGGCACGCCGGCTGAATTGATCCGTTGGTCGGCGAGGAGCTCCTTGAAGAACGAGCCGAGCGCGTGCGGGTCGTAGCCCGCCTCGCTCGCATAGCGCAGCCCGA
>VBKF01000078.1 GCA_005888095.1 Deltaproteobacteria bacterium
TGAACTACCGCATCGACCTCCCCGCGAAGACGCACATCCTGGTACGGCCCGAGTACCGCTACGATGTCTCCGACGCGAATTTCTTCACGGAGGGCACCAAGTTCCGCGATCGCAAGGACCAGCACACGATCGGCGTGGGGACGGTCCTCTACTTCTAACAGCGGGGCGCAGGGCGTCCCGGGGAGGCGTGACGATGCGACACGATCGGCGCCGGCTCATGGTGCTGGCTTGCGTGGCAGGCGTGGCGCTCGCGGCCGCGCGGCCAGCCCGCTTGGCGGCCAAGGGCCCGAGCGAGGCGGAGCTTCTCAAGAGAATCGAGAAGGGCGGAACCGCCGGGGATCACGAGGCGCTCGCCGCCTACTACGGCGACCAAGCGAAGGCCGCGGCGAAGAAGGCTTCCGAGCACGAGGCGATGGCGGACAAGTACGCCAACGTCATGGGGAAGACCGACTGGCCGACGCACTGCCGCTCGCTCGCCTCGTACTACCGGAAGCTCGCCGAGGAGTACGACGCCATGGCGAAGCTGCACGGCGAGCACGCAGCCGAGCTCCGCAAGAAGAAGTAGATCGACAGCCCGCAGGCCGGGGCGCGACCGTACCGCGCGGTCGCGCCCCGGTCTGATCTGCGTATCAGCGCCTACTTCCCAAGCAGGGCGTCGACCTCGTCGGGATCGACGCGTCCACCGGCCTGGAGGCGCTCGATGAGCGACTCGAGCCGAGCCCGCTTCCGCAGGAGCTCCTGCTGATGGGCTCCCTTCATGTTGCGTGCGGCGCCGGCGAACTCCTGAGCCTGCCGCTCCATCGTCTCGATCCGCGCCCTGCGTTCGCCGGACGAGTCGCCCGCTCCCAGGGCCAGGGTCCCGAAGCCGGTGATGAGCACGCCCGTGAGAATCGCTGTGAATGCGCTCGAAGGTTTCATGTCGGACCTCCGCGGGCCTCCGCGACCGGCAGGCCCGCCTCAATTGGGTGGATCACGAGCCGTGGGTGACGCGGAGCTCTAGATGCGGATCAGACAGCGCTGATCGTGGAGGGAGGCGCCCGGAGGTGCGTGCGCCCTGGGCTTCCCCTCCCCGCGCCGGTCGACCGCTGCGGGCACCGCGGCGACCGGGCACGACACTACCCGCGCCGTCCACGCTGCAGGGATCGGAGCCGTGGCGACGGCGGGGAGGACGCCCGGCGAGGCAGCGCGGGTCAGGCAACACCCCGGGACGGCGTGGCCCGCACCGGCATGATGGCAACGTGCGCAGCATCGCGCCGCGGGCCAGACCGCCGCCGCACCGACGCACGACACGATCCGCGGCGCCGGGGCAACGAGGAAAACGCCCAGGGCGAGCGCTAAGGCGGGAAGCCCTCGGCGGGACATCTCGCCGAAACTATCGGACTCCCTGGTCCCCCAGTCAACATCCCCCGGCGGTACGAGAGCTGATCGGCGGGATCGGCGTCAGCTCGCCGCCTTGATCGCCTGCACGAGGACGAACGCGACCGCCGAAGGCCTCATCGCGAAAATCCAGTGGATCAAGTACAAGGCGCGGGAACTCCGTAACCGGGAGAACTTCAAGACGGCGATTTACCTCCACTGCGGTTGGACCGCTACCGACACTGAAGCCCGAAGAGCCAGAAGTCCAGGCCTAGCGGCGGCCTAGCTAGCGGCGCGCCGGGAAGACCGCCGCCTGTGCCCGACTCGCTCCGGCTCCAGGTCCTTCTGACCGAAACAGCGGAACTGCTGTCACCGCGGCCGCGCCCTGTACCAGCGCGAAGATCCCGAGGGCCGCCGGGAAGCCGAAGCGAAGCGCTTCGCCGAAGATCAGGCTTCCGAGGCCGAAGCCGGTGAAGAGCAGGAACACGTTCAGACCCATCGCCTGCCCGCCGCGTCGCCCCCCGAGGGCCGTGACGATTCCCGCCAGAAGCGGCTGCGTCATGTCGTAGCCGAGAGAGAGCGCGGTCACGGCGACCGCGGTCAGCACGAGCGGCACGTCGGGCACGAGGGCCGCCGCGGCGACGCCCCCGATGGCGAGGCCGCTCGGGACGAGCCAGCGGCGACCCCAGCGGTCGGCAGCTCGCCCGATGAACGGCCCGAACACGAAGCCCGGGACACCGTACCCGAGAAGGGCGAGACCGATCCCCACCTCGCCGAGACCGTAGCGCTGCGAGAAGTAGACGCCCAGCCAGGTGAAGACGCCGGAGTGGAAGATCGCGTTCACGAAGACGTAGGTGTAAGTGCGCCGCCCGCGCCAGGACGAGAGGAGCGCGCCGTAGGCGGTGAGGACGGTAGACAGGCTCTCCGGGGTACGGGTTTGTGGGGCGTCGCCCAGCAAGTGCCGGTACGGAAGCAGCAGGGTCAGCACGCACGCGCCGACGGCGCTGGTCCCGAGGAATACGCCCCGCCACCCGATGAGCGGCTCGACGAGGGCGCCGAAGGTCGACCCGAACGCCATCCCGCCAGCCATGGCGCCGAACAACCACCCGAGAGGGCGACCACGCTGCTCGAAGGGGAAGAGTTCGCCCATGAGGGCGAGCGCGAGTGGCACGTCGCCGCTGGCGCCGATTCCCGTCAGCGGGCGCCAGGAGATGAGCTGCGAAGCCGACTGCGCGGTGGCGGTGGCCGCGGTGAGGAGGATGAACGCGAGGAGCGATGCCAGCATGATGCGCCGGCGGCCGATCCGATCCGAAAGCAGGCCGTAGAAGAGGATCGAAACGCCGTACGGGACCATGTACGCGGGGACGATGAGCCCGATGGTCTGGGCCGAGATGTGGAAGACGGCGGAGAGCCGGGGAATGAGCGGCGCCACCATGTACGCTTGGAAAAAGATCAAGAAGGTCGCCGCCGCGAGCACGCGAAGCAGACGTTCTCGTGCGTCGAGCAATGCGACCGCCTCACTCGGCACGGCCGCCAGTCCGCTACGCGGCGAGTGCGCTGAAGCCGGCCCGGCCGACCGCATCCTTGAGCTGCTCCTCATCGACCGTCGTGGGCTCGTAGCGGACGTAGACGTGCTTCTGCGGCACCTTCGACCGGACCTCTCGCACGCCCGCCACGGCACGAAGCGCGCTCGTGATCTTCTCGGCGCAGCCCTCGCAGACCATGTTCGGGACGAGAAGCTCGACTTCGGCGAGCCGCTCGACCTCCGCGGCGTCCTCGCGCTCGAAGCCGATCGCCCGGACCCGGAGGGTATTGAGCAGGATTCCGAAGATGCTCACGACCATGAAGCCGATCGCGAAGAGCGGCGTCACCAGCCCGAGGGCGGCAAGCATCATGCCGACGATGTTGAAGAGCACGGCGACGACCACGTTGCCCGTGAGCGTCCGGTAGCTCGCCCGACCGAGGAGAAGCGCGTTCAGCACGTCGATGAGGCGATCGCTCACCAGGATCACTCCCGCCGACTCGATCGCCACGTCGGTTCCAGCGCCGATGGCGATCCCCACGTCCGTCTGCGCGAGCGCGGGCGCGTCGTTCACCCCGTCCCCCACCATCGCCACCTTCCGGCCGTCCCGCTGCATAACCTCGATGGCCGCGACCTTCTGTGGGGGGCAGCAGCTCGGCCTGCACCTCGTCGACGCCGAGGAGGCGCCCCACTGCCTCGCCGACCGGCCGGGCGTCGCCGGTGAGCATGACGGTGTTGATCCCGCGTGCCCGGAGCTTCTCGATCAGCCGCCGCGCGCCTCGCCGCGGCGTGTCCTGGAGGGCCACGACGCCGATCGCCTCGCCGCCGCGGGCGATCACCACGACGGTCTTACCCTCGGCGCTAAGCTGCGCGATGCGCCCCCGGACTTCATCGCTCAGCCGCACGCCGCGCTCCTCGACGAAGCGGGGCTTTCCCGCCGTGACCTCGACCCCGGATACCGTCGCGGTGACACCTTTCCCGGGATGGGCGCGGAAGTCCGCGGCCGCGAGCTTCGCCACGCCCTCGCGCTGGGCGAAGAACGCGATCGCCTGACCGAGCGGATGCTCCGACGAGGCCTCGACCGCCGCCGCGAAGGAGAGAACGTCGTCGCGGCTCGTGCCGCACGCCACCAGGTCCGTCACGGTCGGCCGCCCATAGGTGAGCGTGCCGGTCTTGTCGAAGACCACCGTGTCGGTGATGGAGAGGCCGTAGAACACCTCGCTCGCCTTCACCAGCAAGCCGACCGAGATGCCCTTCCCCCCGGCGATCGCGGCGAGCATCGGCGTCGTGATGCCGAGCGCACAGGGGTAGCCCATGATGATCGTGGTCAGGAGGACGAGCGCCGCGCGCATCGGATCGCCCGTCACCGCGAGCCAGCCCCCGAACGCGAGGCCCGCAACGACGAAGACGACCGGGCCGTAGTAGTTCATGAGCCGGTCCGCGAGCAGCTCGAGGGGCGGTTTGCGCTCGGCGATGTTCGTCATCAGCCGGACGATCTGGCTGAGGAACGTCTCCTCGCCCACCTTCGTGACGCGAACGCGCAGCTCGCCGTCGAGGTCGAGGGTTCCGCCGATCACCGTCGCGCCCAGCTCCTTCGCCGCCGGGACCGATTCGCCGGTGAAGCTCGCCTCATCGACGCTCGCGGCGCCCGCCACCACTTCGCCATCGAGCGGGATGCGCTCGCCCGGGCGCACGACCAGTGTCTCACCGACGGCAACCTCGCTCGTGAGCACCTCGACGGCCTCATCGCCGCGCACAACTCGGGCGCGGGGCGGTTGGAGCGAGAGCAGTCGGCGAACCGCTTCGGATGCCTTCTTCCGGGTGTCGAGCTTGAAGTAGCCGAAGAAGAGATGGAGGGCCATGAGCCAGGCGGCGACCGGCAGGAAGTTCGGCCAGCGGGGGTCGACGACGGAGAGCGCGCCCACCACGAAGGAACCCCACGCGCCAGCGGAGAGGAGGACGTTCGCGTTGATGACGCGCTGGCGGACCGCGAGCACGGTTTTCCGCAGGATCGGGTAGCCGACCCACAGAAGCACCACGGCCGCCACTGCGAGGCTGAACCACGCTCGCGGTACGGCCGGGAGCGCGAAGATGTTCAGCGGGTCGACTGCGAGGTCAATCAGCGCGAGCACCATGCCGACGATCGCGCGCCCCTTGATGAGCGAGAACAGCCCTTCATCCGTCGCGTACTGCTGCGCCTCGGTCGCAGAGACCTCGTAGCCGAGCTTCTCAACGGCGGCCGCGAGATCGGCGCGGCCGATCTGCGAGGTATCGGCCTCGACGAGCACGATGCCGTGGACGAGGTTGACGAGCACGCTCCGCACGCCCGGATAGCGCTTGAGCGCCTTCTCGATCGTCATGGTGCAGAACGAGCACATCATGCCGGAGACCTTCATCTGGATCGTCTGCACGCTTTCGGTCGCCATCGACTTCTCCTTTAGAGCAGAGCCGCGAAGACCCGCATGTAATAGATGCCCACGAAGAGGAGGGCCGCCCCACTGGCTACCTCGATCGTGCGCCGCCACGACCCGAGCGCCGCGAACCGCATGACGGCTCCGGCGAAGACTCCGGCGAGCAAGAACGGCAACGCCCTCCCAACCCCGAACGCCAGGGCCAGAAGGAGTCCGTTCGCCGGCCGGGCCTCCGTCGCCGCCACGGTGAGTACGAGGAGGAGCGGGGCAGCGGACGTGCCGAGGCTGAACACGAAGCCGTACGCGAACGACCCGGCGACGCCCGGCCGTCGCAGCCGCTCGAGCTTGTCGGTCCTGAGGCGCGGGCCCAAGAACGCGACCCCCGCCGCGGCGGACGGACATGAGCGCCATCGCGAGCGCCCACAAGCGCCCAAAAGACTCGGTGAGGATGGCGCCGATGCGGCCGGCGAGGGCGCCGAGCATGGTCAGGTTCAGGACGATCCCGGCCGCGAAGGCGAGAGCGATCAGGAGCCCGGCCCGAGGAGCTCTGCTCTCGGCCGCGCCGACCGCGCCCGCCATGCCGAGGCCGACGGGCAGCGTGCAGGGACAGACGCTGCTCGACGTGACGCCCGCGAGCAGCGCCACGATCCACACGGAGCCGTCGGCGAGGCCGGTCGTGAACCGCGCGAGGAACTCCTCCAGGGTCATGGTGCGTCGTCCGCAAGGGTCGGTGGCCCCGCCTTGTAGCCGAGGCGGTCGATGGCGCCGACCAAGTCTTCGGGCTTGACCTTGTCCGCGGTATAGCGAACGCGAGCGATACGATGCTCCAGGCTGACCTCAACGTCGCTTACACCGTCGAGGGCCCGCAGAGCCTTCTTCACCTGCGCCGCGCATGATGCGCAGGTCATGCCCTCGATGGGGATCGCGACGGTACCGGCGGAAGAAGCCGCAGGTATGGATTCAGCAGCTGCCAACCCGCCGGCGGGGCTCGCCAGACGCACGAGCGCGATGGCCGCTGGGAGTGCGGCCAGCGCCCGAGCCGCCCCGCTCGGCCGCTCGCGCCGCTTGGCCGCCACCAAGGCGCAGGCGATCAGCTCGGCCGGCGGAGCACCGCTCCTCGCCCCCCCGCGAACTCGTAGATGCGCCAGCACGCGGCCTCGCTCGGCTGCGCGCCTGCCGCGTCGCGTCCGTCGACGAGGACCGTGGGCGACCCGAAACCCTTGACACGCGCCGGGGTCCCGCGCGCAGACCTGTTCCATTCCACCCACTGTGTCGCGATCCCCGCCTCGACGAGAGCACGCCGGAGATTCGTGCGCGCCTCGGCGGCGTTCGGGCAGTCAGGGTCGTACACCAGCTCGACGGTCACCGGCCGCGCTCCTCCAAGCTCTCCAGGATCGGGCACTCGCTCACCGGCCCGCGACCCGCACACACTGCCGTGATACGCACGAGGACCTTCTTCATGGCGCGCAGGCCACGAAGTTTCTCCTCGATGTCCGCGATCTTCGCCTCCGCGCGGCGGCGCACATCGGCGCACGACGTGCGTGGATTCAGCCGCAGCGCGAGCAGCTCCCGGACCTCCTTCAACGAGAACCCGAGCGCCTGCGCTTGCTTTATGAAACGCAGCCGACGCACGGCCTCAGCATCGAACGCGCGATAGCCGGCGGATGTACGCGGCGGCTTCGGGAGCAGGCCCCGGCGCTCGTAGTACCGGATGGTCTCCAGGTTCACGCCGCCTTGGATCGCCAACTCGCCGGTCCTGAGACCTTCCATCTCGCTCACCTCGAGTTGGCATCCTACACCCAGTACCGTAGTACAGGGTCAATGCCCCCCACGGAGCCCCACGAATGGAACCTTCGCAAGACCGTCACGTCCAAGCCGAGCCTGTCCGCCGCACCTGTCAGGAGAACGCAGGTCCAGGTGACGCGGAAGCGAACTTGTCCAGATAGCCGCTGAGCAAGCGGCTGAACACGGGCCCCCCGGCCACCTCAGCGATGGTTTGCAGGTCGATTCCGCGGCGTAAGAACAGTCTGGATCAGCCGACGCGCGCCACGTCGTCGTACCTGAACCGCGATTCATGGCACAACCTTGCCTACCGCGAACGGTTCGCTCGCGGTAGGACAGCCCTCTTGGGTAGACCAGCGCCGGAGCGGAGTCCGGCGTCCTCCATTGCCAGGCCCGCCACACAGCAGCCGCCCGCTTCTCGTGAACTCACCAGCCGATGCACACACCCGGTCCGGAATGCCTTGACGCGCGAACCCAGGCGATGTACCTAAACCGTCCAGACGGTATAGTCAATGAAACGACGCTCCAATTCTCGCGATCTCATTCTCGACGCCACGGAGGCGCTGGCGCTCGACGCGGGCGCGAGCCGCGTCACGCTAGATGCCGTCGCCGAACGCGCAGGCGTCAGCAAAGGTGGCCTGCTCTATAACTTCCCCAGCAAGGGAGCGCTGCTCGAAGGCCTGATTGCGCGACTGTGCGAGCGCTTCGATCAGGCCAAGGAGGCTGCGAGAGCGAGCTCGGGTGGTGGACGAGCGGCGGGCCTCAAGGCGTACGTTGCAACGGCGCTCGCGACCGAGGGCAGCAACAACACCGCCGCCGGAGCCCTGCTCGCGGCGATCGCCAACGACCCCAAGCTGCTCAGGCCCGTGCGTGAACATCACCGGCGCTACGTCGAAGAATTGGCAGCCTCTGAGCTCCCGTTCGCACAGGCGGCAGTGGTCTGGCTGGCAACCGAAGGCCTATGGCTCTATGAGCTGCTGAAGCTCTCGCCGCTCGTCTCGTCCCAACGGAGGCAGGTTGTCAAGGAGCTGCTGCGACTCGCCGACGGAGCTGCAGGCTCGGGCGGCCGGTCAGCGGCGAATCGGGGCTCACCGCCCGCCCGAACGCGCCCCCCTTCACGGCGCCACGCGGATCGCGGCGCTCGGTGAAGCAAGGAGGTCTCGTATGCTCTTCACGATCGGAGATTACCTCGCCGGAAGCATCCTCGGGATTGTCACCGCGCTGGTGGTACGGGCCATCACCTGGCCGGGAATGGACATGGTCATAGCCATGTTGGTCGGGATGGCAGCAGGGATGGTCCTCCACTTGGTTGTTGGTCTCGTCCTGTCACCCTGCCTCGGCATGTTCGAGACGATGATGCCGGCATCGCTGATCGGGATGTACGGCGGGATGTTCTTCGGCATGCGCGACTCGATGGCCGCCGGTTCGGCGACCCACGCTGCGGCCGCCGGCGTCGGGGCGATCTTTGGCGTCGTCGTCGTGCTCGGCGTCAAGGTCTACGACGCGATCCTCCGCGGCACGGTCCTCGACGTTGGAGAATGAGAGGAGGGCGCCATGACGGACAGAGTCACCCAGGAGAAATGGGACGCGGCGAGTCGCACCTTCGATCTCTTCACCTTCGCCGACGATCGGCGGCTCGGACCGCACAAGCGCCGGCTCTTCCAGAAGATCCGCGGCGCGACGCTCATGGTGGCGGCGGGCACGGGCAATGACTTCAAGTTCTTCCCGCCGAACCTCCAGCTGATCGCGATCGACATCAGTCCGCGGATGCTCGAACGAGCCGCCCGCAAGGCAGCCGCGTATCAGGGATCGATCGATCTCCGCGAGATGGACGTGTGCAACCTCGACTTTCCGGCCGCCACCTTCGACACCGTGGCCACCGTGTGCACCTTCTGCTCCGTGCCGCGACCGGTCGTCGGCCTGCGTGAACTCCATCGGGTGTTGAAGCCGGGCGGGCAGATCCTCATGTTCGAGCACGTTCGCAGTGCGATCGGGCCGTTCGGCATCCTCCTGGATCTGATGACGCCTCTCTCCAGCCGCCTGGGCCCCGACCTCAACCGAGACACCGTCGGGAACGTCCAGAAGGCGGGATTCCGTCTGCGACGGATTGAGAATGTCTACCTCGACATCGTCAAGATGATCGAGGCAGTCAAGGATGCGGCCGCGTAGGCGACTCCGCACAACAGACCCGGCGCGCGAATGGTACGGGGTCAAGCCCCTCTCCGCTCGGCGATGCCTGCGCTCCGGGCGTTCGCGCTAGGTCGGAGATGCCGCGGACGGCACTGCTGCTCGGTAGAGGGCCAGCGTGCCGAACGCGGTCATCAGCCGGTCCATCTCGGCGACGGAGATGAACCCGGCCTCCTCCATCAGCGCGGGAAGCCTCCCGCCTAGGTTGTCGCCGGTCGTCTCAGCGCCGTCGAGGAGTCGGATGCCGAGCGACGCGAGCCACATGAGCGCGTTCTGAGGACGCCCCCAATCCGCCACGTGCAGCTTGCCATAGTTCAACGTGGACTCGACCATCGGATCGTCTCCGATCAGCGATCGTCCCGACGTCCGGGAGGAGACGGGGGTGAGGGTCAAGTCGTAGGGACGGCGAGTACGGGATCCCGGGCAGCGTCTGATGAGAGCAGGCCGCAGCGCCATAGATAGGTAACCCGCCCTATCAGACCCGGCCCCCCGCGTCCGATTCCCTCCGGTCGCTTATACGGAGCTCGCATACGGCGGGGGTCGACCGGCGCACCCACCTCGCGGTCCCGCGGCGCGGCCCGCTATGGCTTGATCGACCCACGGCGTCGTTGCGGGGATCCTTCGAGCACGGATCGTCGATCGGGATCAGCGGCCGAGGTCCTGGTCCTGGCCCTGCGCCCGCACCCAGTGCAGATTGCGGGTCGCGTCCGGCTGCCCGGGACTCAGCGCGAGGGTCTGCTCGAACTGCACCGCCGCCTCGTTGAGCTGGCCGTGCTTGGCGAGCGCGACACCGAGCGCGTTGTGTGCCTCGGGCGCGTTGGGCGCGAGCTCGACGAGGCGCCGGAGATGGATGATGGCCTCGGCGTAGCGCCGCTGCTGGACGAGCGCGGTCCCGAGGTCGACGCGTAGCTGGGCGTTGTCGGGCTCGTCCTGCAGCTCTGCGGTCCACAGCGCGATGGCCGCGTCGAGGTT
>VBKF01000079.1 GCA_005888095.1 Deltaproteobacteria bacterium
AAGGGCTGCGCCCCCACGAGCAGCCGGCCGTTGACCACGAAGGACGGCGTGCCGGTCACGCCGACCGAGGAGCCCTCGGCCATGTCGGCCTTCACCTTGTCCAGCGTCTTCTTGTTGTCGAGGCAGTCGTCGAACTTGGCCTGGTCGATCTTCGCGTCGGCGAGGATGGCGTGCGCCTTGTCCTTCAGGTTGTCGGCCGTGATGTCCTTCTGCTGCTCGAAGAGCCCCTTGTAGAGCGTCCAGAAGGCGTCGGGCTTCTGCTGCTTGGCGCACTCGGTCGCCACCGCGCCGGCCTGCGCCCAGGGGTGGAACGGCAGCGGATAGTGCTTGTAGTAGAACTTGACCTTGTCGCCGTACTCCTTGAGGACCTGCTGCTCGATCGTGTTGTAGCCCCGGGAGCAGAAGGGGCACTGGAAGTCGGAGAACTCGACCACCGTCACCTTCGCCGCATCCGGGCCGCGCGACGGCTCGCCCTTCAGCGTGATCTTCGCCATCACCGCCTTGGAAGGGTCGACCGTCAGGTCCTCGGTGTCGCCGAAGATGATGTAGTGTCCGTCAGCCGAGACGGTGAACGCCACCGTCTTCACGTTCGGCGGGTCGCCGATCTGGAGGTCGCCCTGCTTGGCCCCCTTGATGGCCGAGTCGCGCAGGTTCGCGACCGCCACCTTCTGGGCAGGCGGGAGGTTGGCCTTCTTGCGGTAGTACCGGATCACCTGCTCGGGATCGGGCCCGGCAGCCTGGGCCGCCAGGGCAAGCACACCAACCAGCAGGCTGCCGAGCAGCCATCCACGTCGGACTCGAGTCATGTCGCCTCCTTGCGAAATCTGGGGTGACCACGCGTTTGCCAGCCGGGGCCGCTCCCGTCAAGCGACCGCGTTCCGTCCGACCCGCCTCGAACGTTCCTTTTGACAGGCGCGTGCGACCGATGAATGCCAGGAGCCCGATGCCCTCCCGAGCCCTCCTCGCGGCGATCGAGCGCCAGCGCCGGCGCGTCTGGGGCCTCTGCTACCGGATGACCGGGCTGCGCAGCGAGGCCGACGACCTGAGCCAGGAGGCCATCGCGCGCGCGATCGAGCGCGAGCCGGGCCTCGCGCACCGCGAGGGGCTCGAGGGCTGGCTCTTCCGCATCGCCACGACCGTCTGCCTCGACCACCTCCGACGCCGGCAGATCGAGCGCCGCGCGACCGAGCTCGCCGACCCGTTGCCCACGCCGGAGCTCTCCGCCGCCGACGCCGGCCCGGAGGCTGCCGTCATCCTGCGCGACGACGTCCGCTTCGCCGTGGTGGTGGCGCTCCAGCACTTGCCCCCACGGCAGCGGGCCGCCCTCATCCTGCACGAGGTCCTCGACCGGCCGCTCGCCAGCGTCGCCCGCGCGCTCGGCACGAACCCCAGCGCCGCCAAGCAGCTCATCGTCCGCGCCCGGCGGGCCCTCGCGGCGGCGCGGGTCCACACCGACGTCGATGTGCCGGTCGATCGCGCGGTGGTCGACCGCCTGGTGCATGCGATCGAGACCCGCTCGGTCGAGGCCTTCACGGCGCTCCTCGCCGACGACGTCTGGGGCGTCACCGACGGCGGCGGCCGCGTGCGGGCGTCGACCAAGCCCGTCTTCGGCGCCCGCGCCGTTGCGCGTCTCTGGGCCGCCGCCAACCAGCGCCAGGTCCTGGCGGTCGCCGCCCGCGCCCGTGCGTTGAATGGCGAGCCCGCCGTGGTGGTCACGCTCCCGACCGCGGGCGACGCGGTGATGGCGTCGATCCACGTCGAGACACGTCGCGGCCGCATCGTGGCCCTGCGCGTCGTGCGCGACCCCGAGAAGCTCGCCAACCTGCAATTGATCGCCGCGGAGGCCGGATGACAATCGCCATCGGCGCGCTCGTCCTGGCGCTCCTCGAGCGCCTGGAGCGGCTCCGCTTCCGGGCGTCGCCGCTGTGGCGCGCGCACGCGGCGAGCGACGTGATCTACCTGCTGACGGGCTACGTGGCCGGCGGCTCGCTCGCCCTCGCCTACATCGTCGCGACCAGCCACTGGCTCGGGCGCATCGGCCTGCCGCGGCTGGCGGCGCCGCGCTGGGCGAGCGTGCCGCTGGCGCTCGTCGCGCTCGACCTGGGCAACTACGCGGCCCACTGGCTGCTGCATCGCGTGGACGCCCTCTGGGAGTTCCACAAGGCGCACCACTCGAGCCCGACGCTCGACTGGCTCGCGACCTTCCGCTCGCACCTCGTCGAGCAGACGCTCCGCCGGCTCGTCGCCCCTGCCCTGCTGATCGTCGCCGGTCTTCCGCCCGACGCGGTGGTCGTCGCGGCTTCCCTGTTCACCGCGTGGGCCATGCTCAATCACTCCAACCTCGCGCTCGACCTCGGGTTCCTCGAGCGCGTCCTGGTCACGCCGGCACTCCACCGCGTGCACCACGTCCCGCGCACGACGGAGCGGAACCTGGGCACCGTGTTCGTCTTCTGGGATGCGCTGCGCGGGACGCTCGTACGTACGGGACCCGCGCCGGACTGCGTCTTCGGCGTGCCGGGCGAGGCGGAAGCATATCCTCAGGGCTGGCTCGCGCAGCTCCTCGAGCCGGTGCGTCGAGTCAGCCGACTGGAACCGCGCCGTACGCGCGTGAACGGGGCCGAGGGCAGTCAACTTCTTGTCCCCGAAACCGCGTGGCTTGCGCGTCGCTCCATGGCCATCGCTGCACGCAGGCATGTTTCCTGCTCGGGCGGAGGGTGATGGAGTCAGACGACGCTCGCGAGTATGAAGCCGTCCTGCGCAACCGCGCGCAGAGTCTGTCGCTCCAGCGCGCAATTTCAGCGCATCGCTCCGCCCGCATCAGGGAGAGAAGCCGGCTCCTGCGTGCCCAAGCGACGGCCGCCCGCCGTTGTGCTCCGGAAACGGCGAACGGCGACTGAGCGTCGACGAGGTCAGCCGAGCGCGAAGCCGAGGACGCCCTCGAGCTCGGCGAGCGCGGCCGCGGGATCCGCGACCTTGATCGTCGTCATGCCGAGCGCGCGGGCGGCCTTCAGGTTCGCGCCGATGTCGTCGAGGAAGACCGCCTCCGCGGGGGCGACGCGGAGCGCCTCGCAGGCGCGCTGGAAGATACGGGGGTCGGGCTTCCGCAGCCCGATCGCCGCGGACTCGATGAAGACGTCGAAGTGCGGCCGCAGGACGCCCGTGCCCGCGTCCTCGGTGATCCAGTTGTTGGTGAGCGCGGCGGCCAACAGCCCGTGCGCCCGGATGCGGCGGATCGCCTCCAGCATCGCCGGCCGGGGCACGGTGGCGGCGGCGACCAGCTCCATCAACGCGCGCGCCGCGATGTGGCGGCCGGCCGCCTCGCAGTCGCGCTCGAAGGCCGGGTAGAACTCCTCGAGCGTGAGCTCGCCGCGCTCGAGCTGCGACCAGGCGCCGGCCTGGCCGGTCGCCACCACCACCCGGTTGATGAAGCCCGCCGGGATGGCATGTCTGCGCTCGTAGGCCGCGATCGCCTCGAGCGGCGAGCCGACGACGACACCGCCGAGGTCGAAGATGACGGCGCGATACGCCATCCCGCGACCTTAGCGGAACGCCGGCGGGGCTCGCCAGCTCCTGGCGTGTGGCCCGGCGGTGTGCGAGGCTCGGCTGGTGCACCGGCGCCGGCTGCTCGGGCTCCTCGAGTCGTACCTCGCGCGCTACCCCGAGGAGCAGGCACGCGTCGAGCGCATCCGCCGCTTCGTCGAGACGCACGCCGACTGCTTCGAGCGCACCTGCCGCGACGGGCACGTGACCGGCTCCGCCTGGATCCTCTCCGCCGACCATCGCCACGTCCTCCTCGTCCACCACCGAAAGCTCGGCCGCTGGCTCCAGCCGGGCGGCCACGCCGATGGCGAGCCCGACCCGCTGAGCGTCGCGTTGCGCGAGGCGCGCGAGGAGTCCGGCCTCGCCGAGCTCGCGGCGCTCGCCGAGGAGCCGCTCGACGTCGACGTCCATGCGATCCCGGCATGCGGGCACGAGCCGGCTCATCTGCACTACGACATCCGCTACCTCCTCGTCGCCGCGCCCGGACAGGAGCTCCGCCGGAGCGAGGAGTCGACCGCCCTCCAGTGGTTCGAGCGCCGCCGTCTGACGGCGCTCCTCACCGAGAAGAGCCTGCTCCGCATGGAGCGGAAGACGCGCGCGGCGTTGGCGGCGCGGCGCTAGACGAGGAGAGCCGCATGATCGAGTGGAGCGAGCAGCACGAGCTGATCCGCGAGACGTTCCGCCGCTTCGTCGAGGCCGAGATCAAGCCGAATCTCCGCGAGCTGGAGCACGGCGACACCCCGCCGTACGCGGTGCTTCGCAGGATGATGGCCACCTTCGGCATCGACCAGGTGGCGCGCGCCCGGTTCGAGCGGCAGATCGCGCGCGACAAGGCCGCGGCGGCCGGCGAGCCGCCTCCGGCCGAGCGCCCGGCGGGTCCCGAGGCGGCCGACGCGGCGGCCATGCAGCTGATCCCCGTGATCGAGCTCTGCCGCTACTGCCCGGGCATGGTGACCGCGCTAGGCGTGAGCGTCGGCCTCACGGCCGCCGCGATCATGGCCCGCGGGACCATCCGACAGAAGGAGCGCTGGGGGCTGCCCCTCCTCACCCTCGAGAAGATCGGCGCCTGGGCCATCACCGAGCCCGGATCCGGCTCCGACGCCTTCGGCGGCATGAAGTCGACGGCCCGGCGCGACGGCGACCGCGGCTACGTGCTGAACGGCAGCAAGACCTTCATCACCAACGGCCCCTATGCCGACACGATCGTCTTCATCTGCAAGCTCGACGAGGGCAACGACCCGCGGGAGCGCAAGGTCCTGAGCTTCATCCTCGACGGCGATCTTCCGGGCCTCACCCGCTCGAAACCGATGCGCAAGATGGGCCTCCACTCCTCGCCCACGGGCGAGCTCTTCCTCGAGGACGTGCGCGCCGGCCGCGAGCGGCTGCTCGGCGAGACGGAGGACGCTCCCGCACGCGCCGGCGCCAAGCACACCTTCTCGCAGGAGCGCGCGGGCGTGCCGGCGATGGCGCTCGGCATCGTGAGCCAGTGCCTCGACCTCTGCGTCGACTACGCGCGCACGCGCGTGCAGTTCGGCCGGCCGATCGGGGAGTTCCAGCTGATCCAGCTGAAGCTCGCCCGGATGGAGGTGGCGCGCATGAACCTCCAGAACATGATCTTCCGCCAGATCGAGATGGCGGGCGCCGGCAAGCGGATGACGCTCGCCGAGGCGTCGGCAGCCAAGCTCTACGCCGCGCAGGCCGCCATGGACGTGGCGCTCGAGGCCGTCCAGCTCTTCGGCGGCAACGGCTACATGGCCGAGTTCCAAGTGGAGCAGCTCTGCCGCGACGCCAAGGTGCTGCAGATCTATGCCGGCACGGATGAGATCCAGGTGTCGCAGATCGCGCGCAGCCTGCTGCGCGGCTGAGGCGGCGCGCTACGCCCTCCTGCCGAGGCTGAACGACGGTCGCGGCCCGGTTGGCGGCGCCTCGACCTCGACGGAGCCACCCTTCGCCAGCGCGGTGAGCGCCGCGCCGATCCGCCCCACCGGCAGGACGGCGTCGACGTGGTGATAGACGATCGCATTCCGCGGCATCGACGGGTGACGCGCCTCGGCGGGATCCTGGACGATCGAGATCCCGCCGGCTGCTTTGATCGCGATCAGCCCGCGCAGGCCGTCGTCACCGCCACCCGAGAGGAGCACGCCCACGACCCCGGGGCCATCCGCCGCCGCCGCTGAGCTGAAGAGCGGGTCGACGGCCGGCCGCGTGTGGTGCTCCTTCGGGCCCCGGTTGACGCGCACACGGCCGTCCTCCACGACCATGTGCATGTCGCGCGGCGCCAGGTAGATCCGCTGCGGCTGGAGCAACTCGCCGTCCACCGGCTCGACGACGGCGAGCGCCGTCGTGCGTCCGAGGACGGCCGCGAGGTCACCCCCGAAGAGGGGGCTTCGATGGACGACGGCCGCGATCGCGCCGGGAAAGTCGGCCGCCAGCTGCGAGAAGAGCGAGCACAGCCCTTCGACACCTCCTGCCGACGCGCCGATCGTGACGAGGTCACGCCGGATACGCTCTTCGTTCACGAGCATCCTGCTCCCGCGCGGCCTCCGCCGAGGGCTCGTTGGCGATCGCCTCCGACCCGGTCGCGCCCGCGTCAGTCGGAAGTGTCACCATGTCCCGCTCCGCCTCGCTCGAGACGGTTGCGGCGAGCCGACGCCGGAGCGCTATCCGGCGTACGAAAATCGCCGCGGCCGTGACCTGCTCCAGGAGGCGCGTAGCACGCTCCGCTGCGTCGAAGGCGCGCGCAGCGGCCTTCCGCGCCCTCTCTGCCGCTTCCCGGACTCCTTGCCTGGCAACCATCCCCGCGCGTCACGACGGGCGCGGCGGCTCGTCGACCTGAACGTCTCCCCAAATCGCCGGCGCCCGCAATACCCGGCGCCGCGCCCCTCTGCCCCGGTTTTTGGGTGAGACGAGACAGCATTCCCATCCGCGGCCGTCTCGTTGACAAGCGCTCGGGCACGCGCCTACAGTCCATCTTCGCCGCTCTCGCCCCGGCGGTGTGTCTGATGTGCGGCTGCTGCCTCGGGCCAGAGGCGGGGTGGGGGAATTTGATCGCATACGAACAGGCAGCGTTCGACGCCGTGGCCATCGGCGCCTCGGCCGGGGGCGTTACCGCGCTGCAAACGGTGGTCGGTGCGTTGCCGGCCCGCTTCCCCGCCGCGGTCTTCGTCGTCCAGCACCTCGACCCACGCCACAAGAGCTTGCTCGCGGACCTGCTCGGCCGCCACGCCCGCGTGGCCGTCAAGGAGGCGGTCAACGGCGAGCGCATCCAGCCGGGCACCGTCTATATCGCGCAGCCCGACACGCACCTCCTGGTGGCGAGCGGCCACATCTCGCTCACCAGCTCGGAGCTGGTCCACTTCACGCGCCCCTCGGTCGACCTCCTGTTCGAGTCGGTGGCCGCGGCCTACCGGGACCGCGCGATCGGGGTCATCCTGACCGGCTCGGGCCTCGACGGGGCCACCGGCATTCGTGCCATCAAGGAGCAGGGCGGCACGACCATCACCCAGGACCCCGCCGACGCCGACCACCCGAGCATGCCGGCGAACGCCTACGCGACGGGGTGCATCGACTTCAAGCTGCGGCTGGAAGACGTGGGCGCCGCGATCGTTCGGCTGGTCCTGGCGAGCGGAACCGCCGCACCGGACAACATCCGATGAGCGAGCGCCCGGACGCGCCCGACGTCAAGGACGACGACGAGGCCGGCGCGGAGCGCAGCGCGGAGGCTGGGGACCCCGGCTTCCGCAAGCTCCTCGACAAGCTGCACCTCGAGCACAACTTCGACCTCCGACAGTACAGGGAGGGCTCGCTCCTCCGGCAGGTGCGCCGCCGGATGCACCAGGTCCGCATCACCGATTTCGAGGCCTACATCCGCTACCTCAACGGCAACCGGGACGAGTACGCCCAGCTCCTGAACGTCATCCTGATCAACGTCACCCGCTTCTTCCGCGACCCGGAGGCCTGGCGGCTCGTTCGCGAACGCATCCTCCCCGTGCTGATCGAGGAGGCGGCCACGACGCACAGCCTGCGCCTGTGGAGCGCGGGCTGCTCGTCGGGCGAGGAGCCGTACACCCTCGCGATGCTGGTCGCCGAATGTCTGCGCGGGTCGCAGAACGACTACGACGTCAAGATCTACGGCACCGACATCGACGAGGACGCGCTCGCGACGGCGCGCGCGGGGCTCTACCGGCTCGAGGCGCTGAAGGACGTGCCGCGTGAGCTCTTCGACGGCTACTTCGTGGCCGAAGGGCAGGCGTACCGAATCCGGCGGGACGTGAGGAAGTGGTGCATCTTCGGGCGCCACGACCTGACGCAGGACTCGCCGCTCACGCACATCGACCTGCTCGTCTGCCGCAACGTGCTCATCTACTTCGACACCGAGCTGCAGGACCGCCTCCTGCCCCGATTCCAGTACGCCATCCGGGAGCGCGGCTACCTCTTCCTCGGCAGGGCGGAGTCGATGCTCGCGCGCTCGCGCCGCTTCGTGCCGGTCGACTTCAAGTGGCGGATCTTCCAGAGGGTCACTTCGCCGGAGCTCGTGGGGAAGCCGGCGCTGGCCGGCGACGAGCTACCGCCGCCGCGAGCCTCGGCACGTCACGCGCGCGGGGAGGCCACGGGTGCGCTCCGGGTCGAGGGCGTGCTGGAGGCGCTGCAGTCGGCGGTCATGGTGATCGACCCGGCGGACACGATCGCCGTGTGGAACCCCGCCGCCGAGCTGCTTTACGACATCCCGGCGGACAGCGCGCTCGGCAAGAAGTTCCGCGACCTCGACATCAGCTACCGGATGGAGGGGCTCCGCTCCCGGGTCGAAGAGGTGAAGGCGAGCCTGGCCCGCACGCGCGTCGCCGACGTCGCCTTCCCGCGCCGCTCGGGTGACGTCCTCCACGTCGCCCTTTCGATCGCCCCGCTCTTCGACGAGCGCCGCCGCCTCTCGGGCATCCTGGTGGTGGCCGACGACGTGAGCGGGCAGGCACGCCTGCGCGAGGAGATCAACCGCATCTCCGAGCAGTCCGCCACGGCCAACGAGGAGCTCCAGTCGACCAACGAGGAGCTCGAGACCACCAACGAGGAGCTGCAGTCGACCAACGAGGAGCTCGAGACCACCAACGAGGAGCTCCAGTCGACCAACGAGGAGCTCGAGACCACGGTCGAGGAGCTGCAGTCGATCAACGCCGAGCTGGCGACGCTGAACGCCGAGCTCGAGAAGCGGACGGCCGAGCTGAACCGCCTGGACCAGCTCCACCAGAGCGTCGTCAACGCGCTCGAGCAGGGCCTCTTCGTGCTGGACGAGGCCTTCACCGTGCGGACGTGGAACCGCGCGGCCGCCGCGATGTGGGGCCTGCGGGCGGACGATGCGCTCAACCGCGACTTCTTCTCCCTGCCGATCGGCGAGGCGACGGCGGTCCTTCGTGCGCCTGCGGAGGCCGTGCTGGCGAAGAGATCGCGGCAGGTGGTCGAGCGGGTGCCGTACCTGCAGCAGGGGAACAGCCGGAAGGTGACCGTCGAGCTGCACCCTCTGGTGGCGGGCGATGCCGCGGTGGGCGTCCTCGCGATCGCAGCGAGCGGGCAGGCGAGAGGAAGCGACCGGTAGGAGTGGGCGCATGGCGGAGGGGATCCTGGAGCGGGCGGTGCTCGAGGCGCTGGCCGCCGCGGGGCTGCCGACTGCCCTCGTGGATGGGACGGCCCCCTTCAGAGTGCGCTGGGCGAACGCCGCCTTCGCGCGCAGCCTGAGGCTCGGGGCGGCGGCCGACGGCCGGCCGCTTCTCGAGCTCCTGGGCGGCAACAACGAGGGCCTGGCCACGATCCTCCGGGGGCTCCGCGACGAGGGGCTGTCGGTGGTCGTCGGCTCCCGCAGTCGCACGCGCGAGCGCGAGCGCGAGCTGAGCCTCTTGCCGGTCCCGGGACCCGACCGCGAGCCGGCCGTCCTGGTGCTCGCCCACGATGTCACCGAGCGCGAGGAGACCCGGCGGCGGCTCGAGGCGGAGAACCTCCGCCTCGCGCTGTTCGCGAGCGTGGCGCGGCGGGTGGCCTCCATCGATCCGACCCGGGTGGTCGAGGCGGCGGTGGGGGCGGCGTGCACCATCGCGAACGGCCCGACCGCGATCTACCTGGTCGGGCACGAGGGCGAGATCACGCGGACGGCGACGGCCGGGACGTCGGCGACGATCGCCGGCCTCCTGCCGCGGACCGTTCGACCCGGTCGGCTGAAGCTTCTCCGACGAGCGCTCGAGCTCGGGTGCCGCCAATCGCTCCCGTATGCTCCCGGCGTGCCGGCCGACGAGCGGACCCTCCTCGGCGAGGCGGCGGCGCGGTGGCTCGTCGCGACGCCGATCCGCGGGCGGCACGGCGTCCTGGGCGCTCTCCTGACCCTCTGGCGCCAGCGCCGGCCGGGCGAGGCGCTGCCCCTCATCGACCTGATCGCGGACCAGGTCGGCATGGCGCTCGAGCACGCGCGCCGACCTGGCCGTGGCCGAGACCCTCGCGTGGCGCGTCGCCCTCGCCGTCGACCGCGCGCGGCTCTACGAGGAGGCACGC
>VBKF01000080.1 GCA_005888095.1 Deltaproteobacteria bacterium
AACGCCGAGCGGTTCACCATCTCGCGCCAGCGGCCCCCGTAGGTGCTGCGCGCGACCCAGCCGCGCCAGAAGTTCACCGTCTGCTTGAAGGCGTCACTCTCGTAGTCGGGCTGCTGCGAGGGTGACGGCTCCTGCGTTAGCACCACCTCGAGGACGAACCAGGCGGAGGTGTCGGCGCCCAGCGTGAACTCGGCCAGGGCCGCGCCGTTCTCGAGGCGCATCGGGACCGACGACCGCAAGCGCAGCACCAGCTCGCTGTCGCCGGAGGGCCCGACGAAGAGCACCTCGGTGTCGCTCCGACGCTCGGCCGTGTGGGTGGCGCGCGCATAGTCGAAGCGCGGATCGCAGCGCATCTGGAAGCGCACCTCGCCCCGCACCGTCTTCGCCCGCCGCACCAGGTTGTGCGCCAGCCCCGCGTCTTCCACGGGCATGAAGTCGGACAGCTCGGCGACGCCATGGGCGTCGAGGAAGCGCGTCAGCAGCACGTTGGTGTCGGGGAGATAGAGCTGCTTCCGCGCCGCGCCCTCGAGGAGCGGCGAGATCTGGAAGCGTCCGCCGCGCTCCGCGTCGACGAGGGCTGCGAAGACCGACGGCGAGTCGAAGTGGGGCAGGCAGAGAAAGTCGATCGATCCGTCCATGCCCACCAGGGCGACGGTGTAGAGGTCGCCGATTACGCCGTAATCGCCGATGGGTGCGTAGCGACTCGCCATCGTCCCCGAGCCTAGCACGGTAGCGGACGCTTCGGGCAGCCGGCACGGAGCGGGGCGATTCTCGCGCGGTGCACGATCGGTCCATGGTCTGAGGTGACGACATGTCGGCAATCGCCGACATGTCGTCGTCCGCGTTTCGGCAACGCGAGCGAGACTCGAGGCGCGAACCTTGACGTGACAGGGCCTTCTGGCGGTTCCGTCCCCCCGAGCGGCCGGCACGGCGTTTGCCTCTAGTCTGTGATCATGTCCAGCGCCGCACGACATCGGGACGGTTGGTTACCAGTCTTGCTCGGCGCCGCCTTCTTGGTGCTCGCGCTGGGAAGCGGTGCGGCGTGGCCCGCCGTGGGGGGAGGGCACGGGGGCGGCTTCTCCGGCGGAGGCCACGGCGGTGGGAGTTCTCCGCGAGGCCGAGAGTTCGGGGGTCGCGGCTTCGGTGGAAGACCAGTCCCGCACGAGCACGACCACGACCACGACCGCCGGCCATTCTTCGTGTTCCCGTACTTCTACGACCCCTACTACGGGTACGAGCCGTATTATCCTGACTACCCGTACGACGCGTACTGCGACCCGTATTCACCTTACTACGCTCCTCAATACTGCTACTGGGACGGTCCGTAGTACCGCGGCGATGCAGCTTCCACAGTCCGAGCTCGCACCAGAGAGCATCCTACTCGCTGAGCTCTACGACAGGCCTTTCGGAGGCGCCCGGATTCAGCCCGAGAAGCGTCTCCAGGTCGCGATTCTCGCACTGCTTGCCGTCGCGCTCGCCGCGCCCGGGCTCTGCTCGAGTGCTCGCGCCTCGGCGTGGGAGCTCGATCCGGCGGCGACCCGGATCGCGTTTTCGGTCAAGAATCTCTCGGTGGCGTACGTCGACGGCACGTTCCGGCTCGCCTCCGGGCGCGTGGTACTAGACGACGAGAATCTGTCGCGCTCGACGATCGAGGCGGTGATCGACGCGGGCTCGGTCGACACGGACGAGCCCAAGCGTGACACTCACCTGCGCACCGCCGACTTCCTCGACGTCACACGCTACCCGACCATCGCTTTCCGGTCCACGCGAATCGAGCAGGCCTACGGCGACCACTGGAAGGTGACCGGCGACCTGACGTTGCGTGGGACGACACGCCCGGTGGTCCTCGACGTCCAGGGTCGGCCACCGAGGGGAGACATGCGAGCGCACACGCCTCGACCACGATCGACCGCCGGGACTTCGGCATAACGTACTCTGGCTACGCGGTTGGCAAGCAGGTCGCGATCACGATCGACGCGGTCGGGATCGAGCTGCCTGACATGTCTTCCCACTAGAGCGACGCCGCTGCGGATTAGCCCGAGGACTGGACTGGCGGTGCAGACGATGCGGAGGTACTGGGAGCTCGATAAGGTCGCTCGACAGCGAGGAGCGGGCCCATGAACGCGTCGTCGCCTACTGTCGGACCGGCATCGCGCGCGTTGAAGGCGCTGCGCGGTGAGATCATGGCACGCCGCCACCCGGCGGGTGGATCATGACGACCACACCCGCCGTCCCTGCCGTCCAGCGCGAACCCGCTGTCCGGGCAGACCGTCGCTGCCAATCAGGCGCGTGGTCGGACCGGCCGACGTCGCGACACTCGCCGTGCACATCATGACCAACACGGCGCTCACCGGCGCGACGTACGACATCGACGGCGGCCAGCAACTCGTCCCAGGAGTGTGACCTCGTGAACGACCGAAAGGAGAGACGACGGCGATGTGCCGAGGGACGAGTGCTTTCCGTCAATGTCGGGATGGCGCGCGATTTCGAGCTCAACGGCCGCCCGGTCAAGAGCGCCATCTGGAAGTCTCCTGTCGTCGGTCGAGTCGCCGCCCGAGGCGTGAACCTCGAGGGCGACGATCAGGCGGACCGGAAGGCGCACGGAGGTCCCGACAAGGCTATCTACGCATACGCGGTCGAAGACGTCCGGTGGTGGGAGAGTGAGCTGAGACGATCGCTCCCGGTCGGGCAGTTCGGCGAGAACCTGACCACGGAGGGGATCGACGTGAATGGAGCGCTCGTCGGCGAGCGCTGGGAGGTCGGGACCACCTTGCTCGAGGTCTCCGAGCCCCGCGTGCCGTGCTGGCGGCTCGGCGTCCGGATGGACGACATGAGCTTTGTGCGACGCTTCACGGAGGCGTTGCGTCCCGGAGCGTATCTCCGAATCCGTTCCGAGGGCTCGGTGGCCGCCGGCGACGCGATACGAGTGGTCGAACGGCCTGATCGGAGCCTGAGCGTCCGCGATGTGTTGCGCATCTACTCCCACGATCGCCAGGAAGCCGGGCGGCTGCTCGCGGTGCCGGGGATGTCCGAGAGTTGGAAGGCATGGGCTCAGGCGCAGCTGCGGCGAGCCAGGAGCGCTCCCACGCCGGCTCCCGAGCCCGGGTGCTGCTAAAGGTACGCGTTCAAACCAATGCGCTAGCTAGAAGGGAGCTGCAAAATGAGCGACACGACCAGGCAGATTCTTCTGACGCGACACTCGCCCGCGTATTGGCGCGTGACGTTCCATCACCCGCCCCTCAACATCTTCGGCCCGGAAACCATTCCGCAGCTCAACGAAATCATCACGGCGCTGGAAACTGACGAGCACGTCAAAGTCGTCGTCTTCGACAGCGCGGTGCAAGGGTTCTTCCTGACTCATTACGATTTCCTCGCGAAACTCGAGGATACGACCGGCCTACCGCCGGGACCGACAGGCTTGCAGCCCCTCCCCGATATGCTCGTGCGCCTGAGCCGTGCACCGGTTGCGTCGATCGCGTCGATCCGGGGACGGGCGACCGGTGTCGGAAGTGAGCTTGCCCTGGCATGCGACATGCGCTTCGCCAGCCGCGAAAAAGCCGTCTTGTCGCAGTGGGAAGTCGGCGCCGGTGTGGTGCCTGGGGGTGGCCCAATGGCACGGCTCCCGCGTCTCATGGGACGAGGACGCGCACTGGAAGTGCTTCTGGGGGCCGACGACATCCCCGGCGATCTCGCGGAACTATACGGATACGTCAACCGGTCATTGCCGGATGCCGACCTCGACGCGTTCGTCGAGTCGCTCGCTACCCGCATCGCATCGTTCGACAAGCGGGCGATCAAAGAGACCAAGCGCTTCGCCGACGTGGCCAGTCTGCCGCCCGACTTCGAAATCGCACCGGAGTGGGACGTGTGCTTTGCCTCGATCATGCGGCCGGCCGCGCAAGAGAGGATCAAGAAGTTGATGGAGCGAGGCTTTCACAAGGCGGGTGATGTGGAAGACCGCTTGGGATACCACGTCGGCCAGCTCGGGCGCTGAGCGATGTCACACCATGCCTCCGGTCCCGAGTTCGGGTTTCCACGCGGGGATGCCCGACTCGACATGACGGATCTCTATGCG
>VBKF01000081.1 GCA_005888095.1 Deltaproteobacteria bacterium
GAGACCGTAGTAGTGCACGCGGACGTCGTGGCGGAGCTGCTGCATCACGCCGTCGATACCGATATCGACCAGCCCGAGCTCGCCTCGTCCGACGGCGATCGCGGCGCTCCGCTTTGCCCAGAAGGGAATGGGCTGGCTGAAGAGGAAGGCCGGATGGGGCCTGGACGAGGTGTAGTCCGCCTCGAGCTCGGGGTTCGGCCAGGCCGAGGCGATGCCTACGCCCGCGACGCCGACCGCGTGGCGGCCGCGCGCCGCGAGAAGACCGAGGTTCGAGCGGAGCGCGATGGCGAGCGCGTCGGCTAGGGTGAGCGCCTGCTCGGCCACAACCGCCCGTGGGGCGGCCGCGAGGAGTGGCCCGGAGAGGCATACGACGAGAAGAAGTCCTCGTCGTGTCAGGTGCGGGCTCTGAATCTCACGCCCAGTGGCCGCGGCCATTCCGCTGTCCACGGCGCGTCCGATGAAAGGTCATAGGGTGCATCTCCACGAGCAACCGTTCCGCCGTAGGGGTCATCAGCCGCCAGCGGAGCCGACGGCGGTTAGCGGGCGCACCCCATGCCCGTGTGGTACTCTTTCAGTTTGTACCGACGGCGCTCCACGCTCGCAAGCGGCGGCGTCCGTTTGCGCGGCGGCTCTGTCTCGACGGAAGGTGCGCGTGGGGGACTGACCTTTTCACCGTGGAGAGACGACAGAGACGGCTGGGCGGTTGACATGCCGCCCCCGCGGAGAAACGTTAGGGGCAGCGGAATCATCCAAGCTACCGAGACATGGACGCTCGCTCGGGATTCCTCGTGCTCATCGGGTGCCTGGCGCTTCTCGCGCCGTCGCCCGCTGCCGCCGCGCCCGTCGCGTCCGGAGACCGACCGATGAAGACCTACACCAAGCCGAACGACGCCGAGCTCCACAAGACACTCACCAAGGAGCAGTACGAAGTCACTCAGCACGAGGCGACCGAGCCGCCCTTCCGCAACGCCTTCTGGGACAACAAGAAGCCGGGCATCTACGTCGACGTCGCCTCGGGCGAGCCGCTCTTCAGCTCCCTCGACAAGTTCGACTCGGGCACCGGCTGGCCGAGCTTCACGCGGCCGCTCGAGGACGAAGACGTCGTCCGTCGCGAGGATCGCAAACTGTTCGCCACACGCACCGAGGTGCGCTCCAAGCACGGCGATTCCCACCTGGGCCACGTCTTCGACGACGGGCCGGCGCCGACGGGGCTGCGCTACTGCATCAACTCGGCGTCGCTCCGCTTCATCCCGGTCGAGAAGCTCGAGGCGGAGGGCTACGGCCAGTACCTGCCGCTCTTCAAGAAGGACAAGGACGATTCGAAGGTGACCTCCAGCCGCGCCGTCGCGACTCTGGCGGGCGGCTGCTTCTGGGGTATGGAGGATATCCTGCGAAAGATCCCCGGCGTGCTCGAGACGCGGGTCGGGTACGCGGGAGGCTCGACGAAGAACCCGACGTACCGGGACGTCAGCCGCGGCGACACGGGACACGCAGAAGCCATCGAGGTGGTGTTCGACCCCGCGCGGCTCAGCTACGAGGACCTGCTCGGCTACTTCTTCCGCATGCACGACCCGACGACGCTGAACCGCCAGCACAACGACGTCGGCACCCAGTACCGCTCGGCCATCTTCTACCACGACGACGAGCAGCGGCAGGTGGCCGAGCGCGTCAAGGAGCGCGTCCAGCGCTCGGGGAAGTGGGACGGCCGGATCGTGACCGAGATCGTCCCGGCCGGGGAGTTCTGGGCGGCCGAGGACTATCATCAGAAGTACCTCGAGAAGCACCCGGGCGGTTACACCTGCCACTACCTGCGCGACTGAACGGCGTCTTCGCCGTCCCGGCCTTCGCACTCGCCGCCGGACTGGGTGTTCCGGCGAGCTTCGGTCTCTGGGCACCGGTCCGCCACCTCCTGGCCCGGCTTCCGTGGCACGAGGCCTGCGAGCTCGGCGAGGAGGTCGTGGGCGGCGTGGTCGAGCCCGGCGCCCGCGACGTCGTCGTCCCCGTCAGGAAGAAGGCGTGGGAGGCGGCGCTCGGCGGCGAGGAGGCCGCGAGACCTTACGTCCGGGCGCGGCTCGCCGGATGGCCCGCGCGGCCGCTGGTCGATCGCGACAGCCTCCCGCGCACCGACCGCGAGTTCGTCGCCCGCCTCGCCCAAGACACGTGGCGCGGCCTCGAGGCGCTCACCGACCGCGACAATCACCTGCCGATCGACAACGTCCGCTTCGGCGGCACGTCCGTCTTCAAGGCCGAGGCGCGCGTCGGCGACTACACCAACGTCACCAGCGTCGGGCTCCGCCTGATCGCGCTCGTGGCCGCCTCCGAGCTCGAGCTCGTTCCCCGGGCCGAGGCCGCGCGTCGGGTACGGGAGCTGCTCGCCACGCTGGACGGCCTCGAGACCTACCGCGGGTTCTTCTACAACTACTACGACACCACCTCGCGCGAGCGCACGAGCAACTTCCTCTCCTTCGTCGACTCGTCCTGGCTGACGGCGGGGCTCATGGTGGTGCGCACGACGTTCCCGGAGCTCGGCGAGCCGTGCAGCCGGATCATCGCCGCACAGGACTACCGCTTCTTCTACGACGCCGCCCGCCGCCGGATGTCGCACGGCTACTACGTGCACCTCGCGTCGCAATCGCGGTACCACTACGGGACGCTCTACGCCGAGTCGCGGCTCGGGAGCCTGATCGCCATCGGCAAGGGCGACGTGCCCGAGGAGCACTGGTTCGCGATGGCGCGCACGTTCGCCCCGAGCTGCCGGTGGCAGACGCAGACGCCGCACGGGCGAGTGCGGAAGGAGGTCCGGGGGCAGGCTTTCTTCGGCGGCTGGTACGAGTGGAAGGGGGCGAAGTACGTGCCGTCGTGGGGCGGCAGCATGTTCGAGGCCCTGATGCCGGCGCTCGTGCTGGACGAGGCGCGCTGGGCGCCCGGCAGCCTCGGCGCCAACGCCGCCGCGCACGTCGACGTCCAGCGCCGCTTTGCCGTCGAGGAGCTCGGTTACCCGGTGTGGGGCATGTCGCCCAGCATGACGCCGGCGCGTGACGTCTACGGCGAGTACGGCGTCCGGGTGCTCGGCGTGCTCGGCTACGGCCCTGGCGCCGTCACGCCGCATGCGGCGGCGCTCGCGCTCGGCGTGGCGCCCGAGGCGGCGGGGGACCTGCGCGAGCTCGCGCGACGCTACGACCTCTACGGCGACTTCGGCTTTTACGACGCCGTCGACCCGCGCTCGGGCGACGTCGCGCACGCCTACCTCGCCCTCGACCAGACGATGACGTTCATCGCCGCCGCGAACTACCTGAAGGACCACTGCATCCAGCGGCGGTTCGCTTCCGACCCGATCGCGGAGAAGGCGCTCCCCATCTTGGACGACGAGCGGTTCTTCGACTGAGCAGCGATGGCGCGCGTCGAGCTCGAGCACGTCGACAAGGTCTATCCGGGCGGGACGCGCGGCCTCTCCGCCCTGACGCTCGCCATCGACGACGGCGAGCTCGCGGTCCTCGTGGGACCTTCGGGCTGCGGGAAGTCCACGGTGCTCCGCCTGATCGCCGGTCTCGAGGAGGCCACGGCGGGCACGATCCGCATTGGTGACCGTGTGGTCAACGAGCTCCGCCCGCAGGAGCGCAACGTCGCCATGGTGTTCCAGGACTACGCGCTCTATCCCTACCTCTCGGCGCGCGGCAACCTCGAGTTTCCGCTGAAGATGCGCCGGCTCTCGCGGGCGGACATGCGGCAGCGGGTCGAGCGCGTCGCGGGCCTGCTCGACATCAGCTCGCTCCTCGACCGCCTGCCGAAGCAGCTCTCGGGCGGGCAGCGGCAGCGCATCGC
>VBKF01000082.1 GCA_005888095.1 Deltaproteobacteria bacterium
GAGGGCGCCGGCGCCGCCGACGTGTCCGGCGGCGGCGCCCTGAGAATCGCCGCTCGCGTTGAGGCTGCCCCGCGTTCAGTCGGCGAAAACCGGCAGGCCGACCACGAGCAGCTCGGCCGTGGCGGTCGCGCTCACGCGGACCCGCTCCCCGGCCGTCTGGCACGCGGCGCCGTGAAGCCCGATCTCCTCCGCGTCGCAGCGCACGGCGCCGGCGAGCACGAGAAGAAGGCGCGCACCCGGCCCCGGTGGCGGCTGGTAGACGGCGCCCGGCTCGAGGCGCACCGCACGGAGGTCCAGCCCGCGTTCGGAGAAGATTCCGAGGAGCTTCGTGGCCACCCCCGGCTCGCCGCGCGACGGCACCCACGGACAGTGCGCCGGCCACATCAGGATCGGCTCCTCGAAGCGGGGCGGCGGGTACGCGATCGGTCGCCCGTGCACGTGCTCCCACACCGCCTCGTAACCATCCCGAGGCCGGCCGTCGGGACCGCGGTAGATACCGCCCGCGAAGGTGCCACGCGCCGCGAGCGTGGCATGCCCCGCCTGGAGGTCCTCGTAGCGCATGAAACCCTGCTCGCTCGCGCCCCCGAGCTGGAGGAGGAGGACGAGCGACTCGCCGGCCATCCGCTGCGGCCCGTAGAACGTACCTTCCGGGAAGTAGGCGACCGATCCGGCGACGAGGTCCTTCCGCGGCGCGTAGTTCATCGCGCCCGACAGGCCGCAGCGGATCTGGTCGAAGTTGTGGCGGTGCCGCGGCGTCGCGTAGTCGGCGAAGGTGCGGACCAGGCTCAGCTCGAAGTTGTCCGGCCGTCCGGACGTGCCGTGCAGGAGGCGCTTGAACTCGATCCGGCCGGCGCGGTGGCCGGAGACCGTCGTCCACGCGACGCGCGCCGGGTCCGCCGCCTGCATGGCTCGCGACCATAGGCGGGGCAGCGAGCCGTCGTCAACGTGGCCGTGCGCTTGAGCCGCGTGGCCCTTCTGGCCTATGCCGATGGCGATGACGGAGCCCCCAATCGGCCGGCGCGGTGGCACCATGCCCCGCCAGGGCAGCGACGGCTACGACCAGACGTGGTACCCGATCGTTCTCTCCCGCGAGGTCGGCATCGGGCAGGTCGTCGCCAGCGAGTTTCTCGACGGCCGCGTGATCGTCTACCGCGGGGAGAGTGGCCGCGTGGCCGTGCTCTCCGCCTACTGCCGGCACCTCGGCGCCGATCTCTCACTCGGGACGGTGGTCGGCGACGACATCCGCTGCGCGTTCCATCACTGGCAGTACGGCGCGGACGGCGCGTGCACGCGCATCCCGGTCACCGACCGTGTCCCGCGCGGCGTGGCCCTCTACCGCTTTCCGTGCGCCGAGGCGTGGGACCTCCTCTGGGCCTTCAATGGTCCCGAGCCGCTGTTCGACGTGCCACACTTCCCGGTCGCGATCCCCGACCTCGTCTTCCGCACCGTCGAGGCGTGCGACCTCCCCGTCGACCCATGGATGCTGCTCACCAACTCCGTCGACTTCCAGCACCTTCGGGTGCTCCACGGGCTCCGCATCGAATGCGACCCGGGGACGATCGCGTTCCGGGACCACAGCGTCGAGTACGACGTCGTGTTCGAGGACCCGAACCTCGGCGTCTTCGAGCAGCACGTGAAGGTGTTCGGGACGAACACGATCACGTTGAGCGGCCGGATGGCGGGCGCCGACCTGCTCACGCTGTTCAGCGGCGTCCCGCTGCCTGGCGGGCACACCCGGGGATGGGTGGTGACCGCGACGCGCGGCAACGGCGACGAGGCGGAGGTCGCGGCGCGGCTCGCGGCGGGGGAGGCGTTCTTCCTCGGCCTCATCGCCGAGGACAACCCGATCATGCAGACGATCCGCTTCCGCGAGGACGTGCTGCTCCCGGCCGACCGCGCGCTCGCGCGCTTCCTGGCGTACGTGCGCGGCTATCCGCGCGCGCACCCGTCGGCCGATTTCATCCGGTGACGGCGCCGGTCTGAATCGCGCAGTTCTCTCGAGGTCACCATTCCCCCGGCATTTCGCGCAAGCGTTGGGCGGAGTCCCGCTCGCTCGTCGCGAACTTCCTCAACGCGGCGCGATACCGGCGGAGCTGGACATACGCCTTACGCGCCTCTTCTCTCCGCGGCCTGCGGTCGTCCAACTCCCAGTACGACCAGAGTGGTTGCACGACTTCGTCGAGGTAGTCGGAAAGGCGAAAGACACCGCGCGCCGCCAGGATGGCCCGGCGTTCCTCGAAGTCCCGTAGGACGGAAGCCGACCATGGCATCTCAAACCGCAGCATGACCGCCGCCAGCGGTCGGAGATAGTTCGCATCGAGATCGAGGTGAGCCTTCACGACGTCGCGATAGAACGCCATGTGAAGCGTCTCGTCCTTGGCGATCCTTCGCAACGCCGCAGCCAGCGGCGGATGCTGTTCGCCGCATGCACGAGCCGCGCAGAGGTAGAAGGTGCGGGTCGCTGCCTCCTGGATGGCCGTATAGACCATCCCTTCGAACGGTCCGCCCAGCGAGTGGTTCCAGCCCGCCGCGATCATCGCCTTTCGCGAGCGTCCCCGGGCGCTAAAATCCCCGCTCCCCGTGAACAAGAGATAGCTCTCGAGCAGAGTCGCGTGCTGATCCTCCTCCGACGTCCAGACGCGCACGAACTCCTGGATCGGGGCCGGGCAGCTCTCCAGACCGCGAGAGAGGCCGGCGGTGTACCAGGGCAAGTTCACTTCGGTCAGCAACGCCGTCTCGACCGCCAGGTACGCGGTCGGGGAGAGTGGCGACCGCTCGTTCGCCTCGGAGGTTCCGAGCGGAAGGAACTGGTGGTACGACCACTCGTTCTTCCCCGCGGCCTCCTTGTGACGGGCCAGGAGAGCCGCGAACTGCGACTCGAGGGATGGATGCAGGTCGCGGTAAGGATCGTCATCGAATCGGTGCGTCATCGTCGGCCCCCTTGCGGCGCGTCGACCTTGGCTCCGCACTCCTTGGACGCCTGCCTCTTAGCATTGTTGGAGACGCCTTGCTCGGGCGCGGGATACCAGGCCTTCGAAGAGGGCGTGAGGATGGCCTGACGCTCGCCGTTCGGAATCAGCGCGTCGAGTAGCGAGACGGCGACCAACCGCGGAGCAGGTCCATGCTTCCCGGCGACTCGACGGTAGTGGGGACCGCGGGCTCCGGTGGCAATGTCTTCGCAGCCGGCTGGCGCGGCTTCTTCGCAGCCTTCCCTGTCCTGCGCTTGGTACTCGCCGTCTTGGTGACCTTCTTCCGACCGACGTTCTTGGTCGCCTTGCCCTTCGTCTTCTTTTTGGCCATCAACAGCTCCCCTTCCTGGCGCGGTCTTCTGGATCACATAGCACATCGACGGCCCCTGTCGGCCATCATGCCTCACCACCGGCCATGGGACTGCTCGGCGAAATCGGCCTGACGGCCGGAAGGGCGTGACTCGGGTTGACCAGGTATACTGGCGTCCGATGCCCATCCTCCCCCGCTTCGCGAGCGCCATCAATCTGACCGTGCCCCCCGCTCGCGCCGGGGAGTTCCGCCCGCTTGGCCTCGGCCCCCTGTCGGTCTGGCCACCCATCGTCCTCGCCCCGATGGCGGGCGTGACGAACTACCCATTCCGCACGCTCTGCCGTGCCTTCGGCGCCGGCCTCTACGTCTCCGAGATGATCACCGCGCGCGGCTTCCTGGCGGGCAACCAGCGGACGCACCTTCTCGCCGGCAGCCGCGCCGACGAGCGCCCCCGCTCGGTGCAGATCTACGGCAGCGACCCGGAGGTGGTCGGCGAGATGGCGCGGCGGCTGGCTGCAGAGGGCGTGCACCACATCGACATCAACTTCGGCTGCCCGGCGCCGAAGATCACGCGCCACGGCGGCGGGAGCGCGATTCCCGTGAAGCCCCGGCTGATGGCGCGCCTCGTACGGGCGGCCGTGCGCGGGGCGGGCTCGGTGCCGGTCACCGTCAAAGTCAGGAAGGGTATCGACGATGCCCTTCTCACCTATCTCGACGCGGGCCGCGTCGCCGAGGAGGAGGGCGCCGCGGCGATCGGGCTCCACGCCCGCACCGCGGCCCAGCTGTACGCCGGCGAGGCCGACTGGCCGGCGATCGCCAAGCTGAAGGCGGCCGTCCGCATCCCCGTCCTCGGCAACGGTGACGTGTGGGAATGCTGGGACGCGCTCCGGATGCTGCGTGCGACGGGATGCGACGGCGCGATCATCGGCCGCGGCTGCCTCCGCCGGCCGTGGCTCTTCGCCGAGCTCGTTGCCGTCTTCGACGGCCGCGAGCCCCCACTGCAACCGCGCCTCGGGGATATCGTCGCGCTCATGCGTGAGCACGCCGAGCTCCTGATGGCCTTCTTCGGGCCCACGCCCGGCATGCGGGAGATGCGGAAGTGGTGTCTCTGGTACACGAGCGGCTTCCACGGCGCGGCTCAGCTCCGCCCGTATCTCCTTCGCATCGAGAGCCTCGACGAGATGCTCGGCCTCCTCGGTCGGCTCGATCTCGAAGAGCCCTTCCCGCTCGACGCCCTGCGCCGGAGCCGTGCCAAGGACGCGCGGCGGCAGGAGGTCCGGCTGCCGCACGGCTACCTCGATGCGCGCGACGACGACTCTCCCCCGCCGCCGGTCGATGACCTGGCGGGCTGGGACGCCGCGCTCTCGGGCGGTTGAATCGGATCATGTCAGCTCACTCGCCTGACGGCTTCTCGCGGGCCGCCGACCTGTCCGGGGCGGCGCTCCACCCGGGCACGTCGAGTCGCCACCCGCCGCCGAGCGCGCGGTAGAGGGTGACGACGGCCACCAGCTCGTCGCGCTGCGTGCGCGCGAGGTCGAGCTCGGCGGGAAAGAGCTGCTGCTCGGCCTCGAGGACCTCGAAGTAGTTCGCGACGCCGTCGTTGTAGCGCTGGAGCGACAGCGCGACCGACGTCTGAAGCGCCTTCGTCGTCTCGTCGCGATCGGCGTGCACGCCCTTGAGCTTCTGATGGGTGACGAGCGCGTTCGACACCTCCGCAAACGCCTGCAGCGTGGCTTGTTGGTAGCGTTCGACGGCCTCGTCCCAGGCGGCCGAGGTCGCCCGGTAGCTCGCGAGCAGCCGTCCACCCTGGAAGAGCGGACCCGCGAGCGAGCCGCCGATCGCCCATACGTTGCCGGCGCTCTTGACGACGTTCTCGAGCTCGCTGCTCTGGCCCCCGTACAGCCCGGTGAGACCGAGGCGCGGGAAGAAGTTTGCCACGGCGACGCCGACGTCGGCGTTCGCCGCCACGACCGCCTGCTCCGCCTGCTGGATGTCAGGCCGCCGCTCGAGCAGCTGGGACGGCAGACCGACGGGCACCTCCGGGGGCGGCGACTCGCCATCGAGCGGCTTGCGGCGCGCGATGTCGCTTGGCGGCCGTCCGAGCAGGATCGAGAGCTGGTTTTCCTTGGCGACGATCTGGCGCTCGAGCTCCGGGATGCCCGCCCGCGCCTGGGTGAGCGCCGCGCTCGCGCGTGACACCTCGAGCAGCGTGCCGATCCCGCCCGCGTAGCGCCGCCGGAAGAGATCGAGCGTGTCCTGGAACGTGATCGTCGTGCCCTGCGTGATCTCGAGCTCGCGGTCGAGCTCGAGGAGCTCGAAGTAGGCCTGCGCGACGTCGCTCACCAGGGTGAGCAGCACGCCGCGCCGCGCCGCCTCGGCGGCGAGGTAGTCGGCGCGGGCGGCCTCGGTGGCGCGCCGGATGCGCCCCCAGACGTCGATCTCCCAGGCGAGGTTGAAGGTTCCGAGGAAGGAGTTGAGGGTTGGGTTGCCCGTGGCTCCGGGCAGGGGCACGAAGGTACGCTCACGGACCGCCTGGCCCTGATAGCTCACCTGCGGAAACATGTCGGCGCGCGCGACGGCGATCTGGTTGCGCGCTTGCTCGACGCGCGCCGCCGCCGCCCGCAGGTCGTGGCTGCCGCGGATCGCCTCCTCGACGAGCGCCTGCAGGGCGGGGTCGCGGAAGACCCCCCACCACGGTGAGTCGGCGAGCGAGGCGGGATCCGCGGGCCCGCGCTGGCCACGCGTCGTCTCGGGCGTGGGGACGGCCGGGCGACGGTACCTCGGCCCGACCGCGCAGGCGGCGAGGAGCGGCACCGCGAGGGCGACCCAGAGCCGCCTGCCGCGGCCGCGCCTACCCACGCCCGAGCTCTCCGGCCGTCTCCGGCGGCACGCGCGGCGCCGCGCGCTCCGACGCCCGCTCGCGAGCGACGGCCCGCGCGGCCGCCGAGCGCCGGAGAACCACATAGAACACCGGCGTCAGGAAGAGGCCGAAGAGCGTCACGCCGAGCATGCCGCTGAACACCGCGGTACCGAGCGCCTGGCGCATCTCGGCGCCGGGTCCGGTCGCGCGCGCGAGCGGCAGCACGCCCAGGATGAACGCGAACGAGGTCATCAGGATCGGCCGGAGGCGGAGCCGGCTTGCCTCGACGGCGGCCGCGAAGCGGTCCTTGCCCTCTTCCTGCTGCTGCTTGGCGAACTCGACGATGAGCACGGCGTTCTTCGCGGCCAGCCCGATCAGCGTGATGAAGCCGATCTGCGTGATGAGGTTGTTGTCCAGACCTCGCAGCCACGTGCCGAAGAGCGCGAACGGCAGGCACATCGGTGCGATCAGGATGATCGCGAGCGCCAGCGACCAGCTCTCGTACTCGGCAGAATGGACGAGGAACACGAAGAGGACGCAGAGCGGGAAGATGAAGACCGCGGTGTTGCCCGCGAGCTTCGCCTGGTAGGCGATGTCGGTCCATTCGATCTGCATCCCGGGCGGGAGCACCTGCGCCGCCAGCCGCTCCATGGCCGCCAGGGCCGTGCCCTGGCTCCCGCCCGGCGCCGCGTCGCCGTTCACCTCGGCGGCGGGGAACATGTTGTAGCGGACGATCCGATCCGAGCCGCTGCGCCACTCGAGGTTCACGACCGACCCGAGCGGCACCATGCCGGCCGCGTTGTTGCGCGTCTTGATCCGCACGACGTCCTCGGGCTCCGCCCGATAAGCGCCCTCGGCCTGCGCGCGTACCTGGAACGTGCGCCCGAAGCGATTGAAGTCGTTGACGTACACGGACCCGAGGTAGACCTGCAGCGTGTCGAAGACGTTCGCGAGCGGGACGCCGAGCTTCTCCGCCTTCACGCGGTCGATGTCGGCGTACAGCTGCGGGGCCGAGGCGCGGAAGGTGGTGAACACCCGGGCAACGTCCGGATCGCCGCGCGCCGCGCCGACGTAGGCGTCGGTCGCCTCCTGCAGCGCGCGGAACCCCTGCCCGGCGCGATCCTGGACGAGGAGCTTGAACCCGCCCGAGGTGCCGAGGCCCTGCACGGGCGGCGGTGGGATCACGAAGATGCTCGCCTCCTCGATGTCGGACAGACGCCGCTGCAGGGTCGCGATGAGCTCGTTGGCCGTCGGCCCGTGACGCCGCTCCTCCCACGGCTTCGGGCCGACGAAGATGGCACCGGCGTTCGCGCTGTTGGCACGCGTCGCGCCCGAGAACCCCGCGAACGCAACCGCGAACTGGACGCCCGGCGTGGCGAGA
>VBKF01000083.1 GCA_005888095.1 Deltaproteobacteria bacterium
CAAGGAGGAGACGCCGGCGTTCACGGACTACCGGGTGAAGGTAGTGGACACGCCGGCGGCGAAGTAGTGGATCGGGCCCAGCTCGCGGTCGCTACTACGGCTCGCGCCACCAGCGAGTCGTGACGAGCTCGACGGCTTCGAACGGCTCGGCACGGACGTGCGCGCTCCCTGCGTGCGTGCCCACCACGACCCAGCGTCCGTCCTCGAGGCGGTAGATCTCCCGGGTACGTGGGCTCGGGTCCACGATCCAGAGATGTCCCAACCGCTCGCGAGCGTAGACCTGCATCTTGCGCCCGCGATCGAGCGCGCCCGTCGAGGGTGAGATGATCTCGCAGGCCCAGTCCGGCGGCAGCATCAGCGCGGGCGCATCGGGGATCGCCGGGAGTCGCTCGCGCCGCCATCCGGCGAGGTCGGGGACGAGGACGTCGTCTCCCAGGTGGAGCTCGGGTTCGTACAAGATCCACCAGCCGCCCGGAGCCGTCGGGCTCTCGGCAGAGCCGCCACGAAGATAGCATGGGGCCCGGCGCGAGAACCACGCAAGGCACCGCCGTTACCTTCATGGGCGGCTCGGGCGAGCCGAGTGCAGGGCTGCGTCCGCGTTCACCGTCTCTTCTATTCCCGCGGCCGCGTACTCGAGATCGGCGGTCGAATGGCTCGCCATCACGAAGCATCTCAAACGCTCCGCGCCCTTCGGCACCGCCGGGTAGATGACCGGGTTCACGAAGATGCCCCGCTTGAGCAAGGCTGCCGCCACATCCAGGGTAGCCCGGCTGTCGCCGATCCTGATCGGGACGATGGCGGTCTGGCTCCCCAGAATGTCCAGCCCTCGCCTCTGGAGCGCGTCCCGGAAGAACGAGGCGTTCCGGCGCAGCCTTTCCACGAGATCCGCGTCGCTTCCCAAGATCTCCATCGCCGCCATCGCCACCGCCACGTCCGGCGGCGTCATGGCCGCCGAATACAGCGCGCCATGCGACGTGTATCGGAGAAGGACTGCAACATCCCGCTGCGTGAGCGCAAACCCGCCGACTGCAGGCAGCGCCTTGCTCAATGTTCCAATCCGAATATCGATGAGCTCCGGGTCGAGGCCGAAATGCTCGACCGTCCCTCGTCCGTGAGCCCCGAGCACCCCGATCGCGTGCGCATCGTCGACGAAGAGGAAGGCGCCGTGGCTCCGTGTCAGACTGGCGACCTCCGGGAGCGGGCAGATGTGTCCGTTCATGGAATACACGCCGTCGACCGCTACCAGCCGCCTCCGAACCGCGGACGTCCGCTTGAGGACGAGATCCAGATGGTCGAGGTCGTTGTGAGCGAACCGACGGACGGTCGCGCGAGAGAGAAGCGCGCCGTCGTAGATGGAGCGATGTGCCTGCCGGTCGATGATGATCAGGTCCCCGGGTCCGAACAACGCGGAGATCAACGACACGTTGGTGACGTACCCGCTCCCGTACGTCACCACGCTCGACGCTTCGAAGAAGGCCGCCAACCGACGTTCGAACTCCCAGTGGATCTCTGCCGTCCCGCAGAGCAGGCGGGAGCCTCCCATGTGAGTGCCGTGCCGCTCGACCGCGGCGATGGCGGCGGCCTTCACCCGCGGGTCGTTTCCCAGCTCGAGGTAGCTGTTCGATGCGAGGTTGATGACCGGGACGCTGGCATCGGCGACTTCGTTGAGCTCGCCGCGTCCTGGTGGTCCGAGGACGGTCCGGGCGGTTGCCGCGTGCAGGTTCTGCCGATCGAACAGCGCGCCATGAGAGGAGCCGATCGCGAGCAGCCGGCTCAGGTCGGCGTGGAGGCCACGAGAGCTGGCGACCAGCCGCGACACGGGGAAGGTCCCCCATGATCCGTCAGCCAGCGGACCCATCGCTCTTCAATCGGGCGGCTCGAGCCTCGCGGACCACGCGTCCGTCACGAAGCTCGACGGTGCGATCCCCGTAGGTGGCAGCCAGCATGTTGTGGGTGACGAGAATGACCGTCACACTCTGTTCCACGTTGAGCGAGCGAAGAAGATCGAGGATGGCTCGGCCGGTGCGGGAGTCGAGGTTCCCCGTGGGCTCGTCGGCAAGCACCAGGCGAGGCCGCGTCACGAGCGCCCGCGCGAGCGCCACCCGCTGCTGTTCGCCGCCCGACAGCTCCGGCGGCCGTCGAGTCCGGGCCCCGATCGCGACGCCGACCCGGTCCAACATTTCGGCGGCGCGCTGGCGGGCCACACTCGTCGGGATCCCCAGGAACTCGAGCGGACACAGGACGTTTTCCTCCGCCGTGAACGTCGGAAAGAGGTTGAAGGCCTGGAAGACGAAGCCCATCTTCTGCAGGCGCAGGTCGCTCCGAGCCTCGTCCGAGAGCTCGGCGAGGGCCTGGCCCTCGACGAACACGCGACCTGCGCTCGGCGTGTCGAGCCCACCGACGAGGTTGAGCAGCGTGCTCTTGCCCGAGCCGCTCGGACCCACGATGGACAGGAACTCCCCGGCCGGAACGTCGAGCATCACCTCGCTCAGCGCCTCGACGGCACTGGCTCCCGCGCCATAGCGCTTGGTCACCCGTTCGAGAGCCACGACCAGCGTCGCCGTCATCTTCTACTCGTAGCGGAGCGCCGCCACGGGCTCCAACGCCGCCGCCCGTCTCCCGGTCAGAAGCGCAGCCAACAAGGAGACGAGGAGCGTCGCGGCGATGCCGGCCACCAGCTGCATGACGGGCACATGCGTGCTGAGCATCCAGCCCAGCAGGTACCGAAAAGTGGCTCTCACCCAGATGATGCCGAGCGAAAGACCCCCCACCAGGGCGAGCGCGAGGCCCAGGAGCGCGAGGAGAAGGGCTTCGACCACGACCATACGACGCACGTGCCGTGCCGCGATGCCGATTGCGCGCAGCATGCCGAGCTCGCGCGTCCGCTCCAACACGTCGCCGGCCAGCGTATCCGCCAACGCCACGAGGATGATGATCAGGATCAGCCCGGCGAGGACGTTCACTCCACGGAAGGCGCGGCGGACCTGATCGGCATAGTAGTCGACGAGCTCCCGAGACGACAGGATCCGCAGTCCGTATCTCCGCCCGAGCTTTCTCGCGATGGTCTCGCGGAGGAGGGAGGGGGACGAGAGCGGCGATGACCTGAGGAACACGTAGGTCACCCGACGGTCATGCCAGAGGCGTTCATAGATCCGACGGCTGATCTTGAGCGTCCCGCGCGGAGAAGCAAAATCGACCGTCACGCCGGCGACCCGGAGGGACAGTGGCCCGCCCGGAGTGTCGAGCGTGATGACGTCTCCGATCCGGCAACCGAAGTTCGAGACGAAGCTGCTCGAGACCACGGTCGCGGTCCCCCGCGCAACCATACCCCACGCATCCGCGAGGCTCGAGCCGTACAGCGGCCACTGCCCGAAATCCCCCGTGGTGTAGTAGGCATCGTCGTATGCCTCGATCGTTACCGGACCGCCCCTGTACGGCCACTCCCTGACGCGTTCACCGGCAACCGCGCGCACGCCGTTCATGCGCCGGAGGCGCACGGCGAGCCGCTGGTCGACGGGCGTTTCAAAAACGCCGGATTCGACGTGCACCGACCCAGCGATGAGGTCCGCACGAAAGGCAGGTGTCAGGGCCTCGATCACCGAGCGTTCGAAGCTGTACGCGGCGAATCGCAACCAGAAGACCGCGCCGATGCCGACGGCGATGGTAGCCACGGTGAGGGCGCTCCGCCGAGGATTCCGCGTGACCGTCGCGGCCGCGAAGCGCCACATTGGACCCGCCAGCAAGCGGAACGCCGACACGAGTGGCGAGCGACCGAGGTGCACGACCAGTCGCGCGCCCGCCGCCAATGCGACGGCGACGAGTGCCGTTGCCAGCAAGCCCCAGGTCGCGGAACCCGTCGCGTGCTGCATCACCAGGGCGCCGGCCACGCACCCCACCAGGAGAGCGAACGTCCGGCCGGCGAACTTCGGTGTTCCGGTCGGAGACTCGATGCCACGTCCGAGGATGATCACCGCCGGTTCGAGCCGCGCCACCCGCCGCGCCGGGATCGCGGCCGCCAGGACGGCCGTACCGAGACCGAGCAGCGCCGGAACGAGCAACGGCCCGACGCCGAGCCCGATGCTCGTATCGGCGATGATCGTGTTGTAACTGACCGCTGCCGCGGTCGCCACCAGCGGGAGCATCAGGTAGCTGAGGCCGATCCCCAACGGCAGTCCGATCGCGACACCGCTCGCGCCGAGCAGGAGGCTCTCCTTCATCATCTCACGCCACGCCACGTCGGCCCTCACACCAAGGGCGCGCAGGATGCCGATCTGCCAGGTGCGCTGCTCGAACACGTTGGTGAGCCGGTTGAAGCCGATGAGAAATGCGGTGACCAAGCCTGTCAGTCCGAAGGCGGCTCGCAGCAACGCCGCGAGCGATTGCATGAGCTTTTGCAGGTCCGCCTTGCGCTGCTGGGGGGCTTCCACCAGAAACCCCGACGGCATCACCGCGGCGACGCCCTTCTGGACGGCGCCCAGCTCGCTGTTGCGTGAGAGCACGAGGTCGATCCGGTTGATGAAACGCGGCCGCGTGAACACCGCCTCTGCCGCGAAGATGTCCATGACGATCAGGTTTCCTCCCAGGATGCGTGCCACACCCTCCGGCTCGAGCACTCCGCGCACCGTGAAGTGCCGCCGCCCTCTGGGAGTATCCAACAGCAGAGAATCGCCAACTCGCAGCCGATGCCGGACTGCGAACGCGTTCGTGATCGCGACCGAATCGGGCTGGCTCAGGAAGACGAGGGGATCGTCCAGCCTCGACTGCGACGAACCTGCTACCAGCACAGCGGCCGGCTCGTACGCGCGCACCACCGAGTCGTTCGTGATGTCGACGCCGAGAACCGTCAGGAGCTCGCCGCTTCGGCCCGCGACGAAGGCGGCCGCCATCACCGCAGGCACGGCGAGCTCGACGCCGGAAACCGCAGCCGCTGCCTCGGTCAGCTCCTCGGGAAAGACGCCACCGCCGGGAGCCGTCACCTGCAACGCCGCCTTCCCTGCCATCGCGTCGATGACGTCGACGAAGGCGCGGAGGATGCCTTGGTTGACGATCTCGATCGAGCACGTCAAGGCCACGCCACAGGCGAGCGCAATGACTGCCGGCGCCAGCCGAGGCCAGCTCCCTCGCATGAAGCGCAGCGCGATACGGAAGCTGAGCAGACTCAAGGCATCACCGCCTTGCTCCCTTTGATGCGTCGGGGCGTTTCGGGGGCGTCGTGCGGGCCGTCGGGGAATCGGGCGGAGGAATCTGAACGCGCGCGTTCAGCGACTCTTCGTAGACGGCGCGGAACTCCTCGAGGAACTCGAGATCCGCCGCAACGTGCTTGAGACGACGGCCAAGCAGCAGGGCCAGCGCGCCTGCCGATCCCTGATGCTCCCCGGGTGTTGCGACCGCCGCCTCCCGGGCACGCTCGAGCATCTTCCCGCTGATCCAGAGCGACTCCTGCCAGCGATCGAGCACGGTGCGGGCCATTTCCGGCCCGGCGCCACTGAGAAAGAGCGCGCGATAGGAAAGCTCGTCTTCATAGTCGTTCGTTCTCGGGCGAGGCGGCGCCATGAGCCAGCTCTCGAATGCCTCGATCCCTGACGCGGTGATCTCGTACGGGGCGCGCCGTGGGTCGGCACCCTCGGGATTGGCTGCCGTCCGCACCAGGCCTTGGGCCGCGAGCTTCTGCAGCTCGCGATAGAAATTCCCGGTACTCAGCTCGACGCCCGATCTGCTCCGATACTCCTTCATGAGGGCATAGCCGTGCCGCGGCTTGCCGTCTCGAAGCAGACCCAGGACCAGGTATCGAAACACCGGTCTCCTCTACGTCGGCTGCTGCGAGCGCCCATATCAGCGACGCTTGTAGCCGGTCAAGGTACAAGCGCGAAAGATGACTGCAATGGATCCATGAATGGCACCCCCTTGTAGCCTCAACCGCAGTGAGGATCGGGGGACAACGCGCCAAGGTACCGTACGAAGTCGGGGTAACTGAAATCGAACCCGTCTTATAAATCAGGTACTTGTCCTTCGCTCAGCTAGGATTCGGACCGGCGCGAACAACCATCACTGCGCTGCAGCGATTCGATACGTCGAGGCGCTTCCGTCATTGCTGACAATGTACCTGTCAGCGTATTTGCCCTGAGGCGAAGGAGGCGCGTCATGTCGCACCACAGCGCACAGATCCTCGAGCGGTTTCGCAATGCAGTCATGCGACCGCTGGCCACGTTCCCAGCGACGCGACCCGCGGTCGTCCCGGGCGTCGTCACGATCGGTCCCTGGACGTCCGGTGCCCATGGGACCACGACGGACGCCAATGCGGCGGCGAGACCCCGCTCGGGTCATTCCCGATGCCTAGGCGGAACGCGTCCCGAGAAGGTCTTGATGTCAGCCGTGCTGGAAGACGCGCTACGCGTCTTCCGAAGGTACGCCACGTCGACGAGTCGTCGCGATCGCGAGCTGTTTGACGAAGTGCGCGAGTGGTTTGCTGCCGACGAGGATGGATGGCCGTTCTCCTTCGTGAACATCTGTGAGGTGCTGGGCCTGAGCGCAGCACGCATACGGCTCGCCCTCGCCCAGATCGCGAGCGTCCCGCCGCGAGGGGCGTCCATCCATCAGCATCGCGTCGAGACGGACCACGTAACGGTGTCGAGAGACGCGGGGAACCTGCGCACGGGAACGTCCGCGATTTCCGCGCAATAGTTGTCGCCGCACGCTGAAATCGTCCGCGGGACGACTTCATGCGAGTAGCTGAGCATCAAGACGAGCGGGGAGACGAGGCGAGGTTGGTTCGTGGGGCGGAGCTGTCCGATGGGCCCCGGGACATCCCGAGTGCATCGGCCTGGTACGTGGTCACCATCAACTGAAGCGGGAAACGCCGGTGGAGCTCCCGGAGCGGTGGTTGAAGCGAGCATGACGATTCCGGACGAGGGCAAGGCGATGCCAAGCATGAAGACGATCCGCGAGCGCAGCGGTAGCGAAGGCCGGCGAGGTCCGGTGCTGGAAGAGTCGACACTACGCGGAGGTGGCTTCTATCGCTACCTCGTTCTCGGTCTGCTCCGGGACGGCACCCCGCGCCACGGCTACGCCCTCATGAAGGACTACCAGCAACGGTCTGGCACGCCGATAGGCAGCGGCCGCTTCTACAACAAGCTGCAGCGGCTCGCCGCCGAGGGCCTCGTCACAACGGCTGCCAATCCTCCAGGTGCAGACCCTCGCCGGACACCGTACCGGATCACGAGCGCCGGCGCGGCGGCGTTCGACGTTTGGTTGCGGGACTCCGCCAACCCGGACAGCCATCGAAGCGACGACCTCTGCGCTCACGCGCTCTTGCTCGCCGCCGCCGAGCCTGCAGTCGTCTCCGCGACGCTCGATCGCTGGCGCAACGACATCGCGATGCGCGGCGCCCGTATCGAAGAGGCGCACGCGCGAGCGCTGACGACGCGGCGGGCGAGCCCGCCTTCCGCATTCTACCCGCTGCCCGTCGTGCTGGCTCGGCGTCTGAAGCATGCCACCGCCGATATCGAGTTCATCGACGAGTTCCGCCGCGCCTACGAGCAGTGGATGCGGCGAAGAGCCGAGGCGCGCGTGTCCCGAAACACGCCGGCCGGACGGGGATCCGGCTCGCGGCCCATTCGGGCCTGAGATCGAAACGCAGGCTTGGCCCGGGGCGCCTCGAGGGCAGGTACGGTT
>VBKF01000084.1 GCA_005888095.1 Deltaproteobacteria bacterium
TGTCCGGGTCTCATCGGTCACGGCGATCCTCCCCTGCGAAGCGGCCGTCGTCCCGGCACAACGTCATGCCCGGGTATACTCTTCGGAGTCGGCCCGAACCAAGCCGCCGTCAGCTCCCTGCCAGAGTCAAGGCGGCCCGCCCTGTGGAATGCCCCGTGCCGGTCTTGGTCGCCTCGTCGTCTTCCTCCGCAGGGACGAACTGGAACCGCCCCATGAGGCGGTTCACGACGATATCGTCGCCCGCGATGCAGAGGCCGCCTTGGATGAGCGCGGCCCGGCCCCTTTCTCCATCCCTCCACTGACTCGCGGCGCGGCGATCCGATCCACCCCTCCCTTGGCGGAGCCCTCAGTGAAGCTTCCGGCCCTCCCGGGGTGTCTCGACAACTTTCAGCGGAGCCAGGCGGACGAGGCGATCCTCGTCAATGCGGAGCCCGATTTCCGAGATCGCTAGCCCGGCATCAGTCCACTCCGGGACGAACAAGAGTGGCTGGGCGCCGTTGTCGTAGCCGAGCTGCACGAGAAGATCGGCCTCGTACAGCCGGCAACGTTTCTCGCAGCACGTAAAGGGCTCCCGCACGCGGTGGAACCCCTCTGCCACGAGCGGGACCAGCGACGCTGCCCAAGCAGGCGACGGGATCGGGTGCCCATGCTCGTGCCACCGGGCGCGGTTCGCCGCCCAACCGCTCGGGAGGTAGATGCCGGGGCCGGGGTCGCCGTGGTTGTGAAAGAAGACCAGCCGCCCCGCTGGCACGTGATCGGCCAGCGGCAGGCTCGTGCGGTAGATGCCGCAGGGAGGCAGATCCGCCATGCATCGCATCATGCCGGATCACGGGGCCGCGGGCGATGGTATCCGGCGCCAGCGTGGCAGGTTCATCAAGCGCTGGTGATCCCGCGCTGGCTCGCGAGCGACTACCACCTCGGCGGCCGGGTGGAGATGTCGAAAAGATGACGCCCAGGTACTTGAGGAACTCGGCCACCGGCGCCTGTTCGCGGTCGGTTCGACGCCGCTCCGAGAAGAAACGCAACCGTGTCTTTGAAATCACCCCGCAGCTTCCGCCACCACTGGCTGTCGTCGGTTTCCACTGCGCCTCCTCGGCATGGTTCTTTGCCCCGCCCGTGTTCACTGACGAACCCGTTGACGCGCGACGCTGATCGCGTGTAGAACTCATCCGACAACGAGCCCGTTCTTAGCCCCGCAGCGCGACGTGGCAGGGGCATGTCGACTCTGCCCCTACGTGTGCTCGGCGCGGACTCCGAAAGGGGAGGGCGCTATGGATGCTGGGGCAACCGTCGAGTTTCGGGGTGTCGAAATCGTGCGCGAATCGACGCTGGCCGTGTGCTGTCGCATTAGGGAGCGGGAGTATTGGATCGCTCCAGATCGCCTCTTAAAGGGCACGACCGCGGCGCACTTCGGCGATCGCGGTATCATGATCTTGGCGAGGCAGTTTGCCGAAGACCGTGGCCTGCTCCTGATCCAGCATAGTCCGCTGCAGCAGTAATCGCCGCGAGGCCCTGCCTTCATGGGCGGGGGCACTTCAGTACGCCTTCTGACACTCCCGGGGCCAGCGCCCGAGCTGACGCGGCTCCGGGAGCATGTCCTGCGGTGTCGTCCCGACGAGCTGCCCGGTCCATCACCCGGCGTGGAGGCGACGCTGCGCCATTTCCGGGTTGAACAAGGGCCGCCCGACGCGGCGTGAGCCTCCAGTGCCCACGCCGGGGCTGGGGGATGTGCTAGACTCGCTTAGCAAACTGGGCACCCCCAAAGGAGGAGAATACATGCCACTCACGGCAGCACCTTGGTGGCATTTCAGCCGCGCCACGGTGGAGTCGGACAGGGACGATCCGGGTGTGTACGAGATGGGCGACGCCAGCGACAGCGTCGTCTACATCGGCAGCTCAGACGCCTTGAAGCGGCGGTTGAAAGAGCATCTGAGCGAGTCAGGCACCTGCATCCGCAAGAACACCGTCCGATACCGTATCGAATACACCAAGGACTACCAGGCTCGCGAGCGGCAACTCTACGACAAGCACATCAAGATCCACGGCAAGCCGCCTAAGTGCAACGAACCGCCAGCCCGAGTGCCGGGTTCTCTCTGAGTCGCGGCCCCCTGTACCATCCGTTTACCGCCCGGCAACGGCGTGGGTGCGGAATCGAAACAGTGTCGCGCCGGGTGCGCGATCACTACCGGCTGTAAACAGAACGGCCCGCAAGCCTCATCACCCTCGCGCGGCCGCCCCTAGCGGAACGCCCAGAATCGTCGCCCGCAGCTCGCGCAGCGAAGCAGCGTCACGAAGAGAAGCGCCACGATCCGCCCCGCAGATGGGCGGCGCTGTCAGAAGGTCAGCTTGCCGAAGGCGGCTGGGTTCCCGATCACGTCGCGCTCGATGTACTGGATGAACCGTGGCGCGGTCGTCAGGCGCTGCTGCCAATCCGCGTTCGATGACGACGAGACCAAGGTCTCGTATGTTCGTGGCGGGTCTCGCGGTCGGGTCTCGCGGGGGTAGAGGACGTTGGGGTCGAGGGGCGCAATGTCGGCCAAGTACGCCCGCAGGTCGGGTGGGAGCTGCCACCACAACCCGATCAGATGCGAGAGGTTGACGATCCTGTGGTGGGTCTTAAAGGACGAGGGTAGGAAACCGTAGTGCTCAACGATCACCGCCTTCATCGCGTACTCGGCCGACATGAACAGAGCGCCCGCGCCGGTGACATCCATCGAGGAGATGTCGTTGAACCGGCTTTGGGCGGCACCGAAGCTGCCCCGGCTCTTGTTCAACCAGCTCGCCGTTTCGGCTTGCACCGTCGCCGTATCTCCTTTCGATCAGCTTGGGCGGTGGCGGGCGGGTCGTCAACCGCGCCATGTCCCCTCCCGCGGGGGCGTCAAGCCGTCAGCGGGGCGCCGCTTCCGGGTCGCCCGTAGGCCCCGCGTCCTGGGCGGTAGCCTGCTTGCGGAGGGTCACCACGAGGGCGCCATCGGCGTAGTAGTCGGCGCTCGATCCCTCCTCAACCACGGGCTCAGGGAGGCGGAGGGGTTGCGAACGGATCGCCCGGCCCTCCGCGTCGCGCGCCAGCACGACCGCCTTGCGGCCCGCGAACCGGACCTCGACGGACCCGGGCTCGACATCTCCCGACGCCTGGACGTGCAGGCGAACCGCGTCCGGCGTCTCGCTGACGGAGACCGTGAGCGCCCCTGACGCGGGGCCGGGGCCGCGGTCGACGGCGGCGGCGCCGGGATCGCTGGCGCTCCCCCTCGGAGATGTCAGGAGAACGAACAGCAGAAACGCGCCGGCCACACGAGATATGCAGCAGGTGGTGGTGAGCGGAAGGAGGGTTCCGTCGGCTCGTCCGTGTCTACGATGTCGAGGGAGATGCATCGCGGACAATTGAGCTGGCAGGACCCAGCGCCTGCACAGCCTCGCGCTCCCGCGCTGTCGTTGCGTCGTGAGAGAAACAGAAGCGCGATCCGGGGCGCCGAGCAACACGGCACGGAAGGCCGTTCAACCTCACGCCATCGCACAGAGGCCGGCGGCGTTTGTCACTCATGGCACCGTCCCAAAATTCAACGGCGGAGTCCCACGCGAGCGCCAGCACCCCGAGGTCACCTGGGTGCTCCACGGTGCTCCCGGGCTGGAGGCGGCTGCGTGCCACCCAGTGGAATTTGTCCCCGATCCGGCAGAGGAGCGCGGTCTCCGTCTCCCGCACGACGAAGACATCACCAAACTCGACACTCGGTCCCCGCGCCATCGCGGCCTCCTTCGGAGTCCGCGCCGAGCACACGTGGGTAGGGGCGAAGTGCCCTCCCGCCGTCGCGCTGCGGGGCTGGGAACGGGCTCGCCGTTACGGCTACTCCGGTCAGCTTCCCGCGTCAAACTGACCCACTACCGATGGCTGACCCCGTGGACACCGTACCCATCACGGGGCAGGCTTCTTGCGGCTCATGACGAAAGCCACCCCTCTCGCGCCCAGCCCGGCCGAAGCGGCGGCCGCGACGGAGCGGCTCGCCGCCTGGGTCATCGGCGCGCTGACTGCCATCGTCATCGCGGGCGTCGCCCTCGTCATCTACGTGCCGCGCGTCGGCCGCGCGGGCGGGTCGTCCTGGCTTCCCGAGATCAACGCCTCGCTCAACGCCACAGCGACGATCCTCCTCAGTACCGGGTACGTGCTCATCCGACGCCGCCGCATCGGCGCTCACCGGGCGTGCATGATCGCCGCCTTCGCCGCCTCCTCCCTCTTCCTCATCACCTACCTGATCCACCACGCCCGCGTGGGCTCGGTCCCCTTCCACGGTCCGGCGTGGCTGCGCCCCGTCTACCTGGGGCTTCTCGTCCCACATATCGTGCTGGCGGCGCTCGTGGTGCCGCTGGCGCTGACGACTATCCACCGCGCCGGGTGCGGCCGCTTCGACCGTCACCGGCGGCTGGCGCGGGTGACGCTGCCCATCTGGCTCTACGTCTCGGTCAGCTGCGTCCTCGTGTACGTCCTCCTCTACCACTCCGGTCATTGAGCCCCGGACTTTGCTGGTAATCGTCCTTTCGTGTATCAGGCGCCGCAAGGGAGGATTCGATGCCGAGACAGAGGAGCTTGCTGACGGTGATCCGGGACATGGTTCAGCAGGAAGTGCGCTCCGCGATCCAGTCGCTGCTCGGCAGCATCTCCACGGGGAAGACGAAGCCGAAGAACCGTCGGCGCCGTCGCAGGCGTCGGCGTGGTTCAGGCCGTCCACCGGGATCGAAGAACAAGGCGGCCTGATGGCGAAGGTCGAGGAAGCCTGGACGCAGTTGGCGACCCGCATCCCGAAGGAGCTTCATTATCGCCTGAAGCTGCACTGCGTGATGCACGACATCGCGCTCATGTACTTCGTGACGGAGGCGGTTGAAGAGAAGCTTGGAAGGAAAGTGCGGCCGAAGAAGGGGACGAGCTAGCCAGCCGCAAAATTGCGCAAATCGCTCAGGGCGCCTTCTAGCCCTGCGCCTCCGTCTCCTACCCGGGTGGGTCTTCCTCATGCTCCAAAATCCCTACCAGACCCTTCTACGCCCGCTCGCCCACCATCCCCGCGTCGGTCCGAGCCCTCTGGCTGAAGGCGTGGCGGACAGCCTGCGAGCGGGCCGGCTTCATCGGCAAGCGGGAAGGCGGGATCACGCCCCACGATCTTCGGCACATCGCCGCCACGGACATGCGCCGGGCCGGCATCCCGGAGTCGATCATCATCTAGGTTCGACTCCTTCCCTTCTCCGCCAATCCTCATAACAATGCGATAGCGCAAGCTGAGCAGAGGGCGATTCAAGAAGCCGGACGGCAACCGGTCGCCGCGAACCATAACAACGGTACCTTGCGCGATAAAATCATCGGCTTGGACCACACGGTCGGTGCTAGGACGGCTGACTGGTGGAAATCGACGGGGGCCGTGCCGCGACAAACAGGGGGGCCTCTGAAGCCGAACTGACGAATATTCGTGACCCGTCTTCTGGGAGGCCCTTCGGTACAAGCACTCCAACGTTCGCCTCCACACACCTCATCCGAGAATGCCGGAGTTTCGCGCTGAGAGTCTGCTGCGCGCCTTCGGGACGCCGGGACGACCCATATCGGCCATAGGAGAGCCCGGGCTCGACGCTCTCGCGAGCAGTGCGTGCTTTGCGGCTACCCGCTTCTATGCCTGCCAGTCGCGCAGTGCCGGCATGACATCCTTCGCGAAGGTGCGCAGCATCGCCATGTCGTAGGGCGCGGGCAGCGAGACCACGAAGTGGCGGACGCCAACTTCCGCCAGCGCACGGACGCGGTTCTGCACCTCGTTCGCCGGCCGGCCGGTGATCTCCTTCGGGTGCAGTGTGGTCTGCTTCTCGACCTCAGCTGGGTCCCGGCCGACCTTCTGGCAGAGAGCGTCGAAGCTGGCGATGATCTCTTTGACCTGCGCGGGGTCGTCGGGCGCGAAGAAGTTCCAGATGTCCGCATGTCGAGCGGCCAGTGGCAGGACCACCTTCGGACCCATCCCGCCGATCAGGATCGGCGGATGCGGGCGCTGCACCGGCTTGGGGTCACACGGTGCGTCCTTCAGTTGGTAGTACTTGCCCGTAAACGTCGCCTTGTCCTGGCTAAAGAGCGCCTTCACCACCTGCACCGCCTCGACCAGACGGCGGGCTCGCCCGCCCTTGCTGTAGAAGGGGATGGCGTAGGCGGTGTGCTCGGCCTCGAACCAGCCGGCGCCCATCCCCAGGATCAAGCGCCCGTGGCTCACCTGATCGACGGTCGCCGCCATCTTGGCGAGCACTGCCGGGTAGCGGTAGGTGTTGCCGGTCACGAGCACGCCGACCTTCAGGTGCTTCGTCTGCGCCGCGAGCGCGGAGAGGAGCGTCCATCCCTCCAGGCAGGGACCGGGCTTCCCGTCGATGGGCATGAAATGATCGAACGTGAACGCCGAGTCGAAGCCAAGCTCATCGCACGTCTGCCAGCACCGGAGGATGTCGTCGTACGTCGTATGCTCGGGCCTCGGCTGCACGCCGAAGCGCAGGCGCACCGCACCGGAAGTGGCCGCCCGCACGGGCGCGGCGGCGCCGACACGAACCTGGAGCATGCTCGCGGCTGCCACCGCTCCCACGCCCTTGATGAAGCCTCGACGGGATACCGGCTTCGCAACCATCGCGTCCTCCTGTGTGACCGTGTGATCAACGGCGAGGATGCGCGCACGTTTTCCCGTTGACAAGCCGCCCAGCGTGCCGATTCCGCGCGGGAACCCGAACGTAAGAGATCGTGTCTCAGGCAGATCGCCGGACGCTGAGCCGGTGATGAGCTTGCCCGGCGCGGGCTCCCGCTGCTATTGGCAAACGCCCCCACGCTACCAATTGCGGTTGGGGCCGAGGAGGCCGGGTATGCCGCGACGAAAGAGTCTCGTTACCGTAATCCGCGATATGGTTCAGGAGCAGGTACGGGAGGCGATCCAGGAATTGCTCGGAGCCCCCGGCCCGAAGAAGAAGCCGGCGAACGGGCGCAGGCGTCGCCGGAGGGGCAGGCGGCGGGGACCGGGACGCCCGCCGGGGTCGAAGACACGGGTACGGAGAGGGCCGGGGCGGCCACCCAAAGCCAAACAGGCCGCTCCGAAGACCGGGCGGCGCCGGCGACGCGGACCGGGGAGGCCGCCGAAGCAGGCGAAGGCGGAATGATTCGTCAGGCCGTCCTTCCGGTCGCGTTGTTCGGACTCTTCGCTGCCGGCTGTGCCCGCCTCGGCCATCACGGCGTCCACGCTGCGCGGCCGGGCGGTGGCCACACGCCCCAGCACATCGCCACACGAGGCACGATACCGCCCGAGTTCCTCGATCTCGTCACGACGAAGAAGGCGTTCGCCAATCTCGCCACCGTGATGCCGAACGGCGGCCCGCAGGTGACGCCCCGCAGGAGCTACGCTTGGCCACACCCACTCAAGAGGTCATCCAGGCGGCAGCACACCTGGTGAATCCGCCTCACCGCCTCGCTGTCGCTGGTGAACAGGAGGATGGCACCGTTTGTAGACAACGATCTCCACGGCGATCTGGTCGTGCTCGATGTGAACCCCGACGAGCCCGTTAGCGCTTGGCAGGTTCGAGCACGATGACCGGAATGCGGCGATTGATCGCACGCGCCTGGTATTCCTCGTAGCCGGAGTAGAGCTTCGTCGCGAGTCTCCAGAGACGGTCGCGCTCGGCACCGTCGGCCTCGCGGGCGACGTACCGCTCG
>VBKF01000085.1 GCA_005888095.1 Deltaproteobacteria bacterium
CCACGACCCAGACGCCGGTCCCATTCGGGGCCGACAGGCTCGGCGTCATCGCCGTGACGCCCGACCCGGCGCAGTTCCCGCCGCCCTGGCCCGCGGCGATCTATGGACCCGGGTTCACGCGCAGCGACTACGACCTCTTCGTCACCGCCGACGACAACGCCTCGCTCGGAATCGTCACCCTGGCCACGAACCCCTCCGGTCACGGCTTCGGGCCGCTGAGCACGACGACGGTAACTGCCAACGGCACGCCCACGACGTTCCTCAGCTATGGACGCGGACGCGACCTCGATGGTGACGGTGTCATCGGTGATGGCCTCAACGACGGCGTCGGACCAACGGGCCACGTTCAGCCGGACGGGAGCCAGCTGCCCTCGCGCAAGCCGATCGACGGGCTCGAGTCGGGGCTCGTCCAGACCGTCGTCGACAACATGGCCCTGGGACGCGCCCTCCAGGCCGGCCTCGACATCCCCGGAATCGGGACCAACCTCGTCGACCCTTCGAAGATCATGTACTACGGGCTCAGCTTCGGCGGCATCTACGGGACGATGCTGATGGGCACCGACCCGCTCTTCCATCAGGGCCTGCTCAACGTGCCCGGAGGCCCCATCGTCGACATCGCGCGGCTGTCGAGTTTCCGTGGCGACCTGGCCGACAAGCTCGCGATCTCCAAGCCGAGCTTCCTCAACGGTGGTCCTGGGCGCGACGGCTTCACCGAGGACCTGCCGCTTCGCGTCGATCCGCCTGAGGTCATCACGCACCCGGGTGCCGCCGCACTCCAGGAGCTGTTCGCGAACACCAATTGGTACGACCGGAAGGGAAGCCCGGAGACGTTCGCTCCGCGCATCCGGCTGCAACCCGACCCGGCATGGGCCTCCAATCCCAAGAACTTCGTTTTCCAGGTGGCCTACGCAGACGGGACCACGACGGACGTGTGCGCGGGAACGATCGTCCGTGCCGGCGCCTTCTTCGACCGTGTCGTCTTCTACCGCAACGACAAGACACCAACCTACGCGTCCGATCCGCACGGCTGGCTCGCGGATCCAAGCCTGGCCGGACGCACGGCGGGGGAGCAGCAGCTCGGCCTGTTCCTTTCCACCGGCCAGCTCGTCAACACCAACCCGGCGTGGCTCGAGGTCCCGATCGCCGATCCGAACAACCTCGAGTGCCTGCACTTTGCGGATCCGCAGACGGGCCAGGATCAGGTCAGACAGCCATTCCCCGCGAGCGGCGACTGTCCTCCGCTGTCCTCCGACGGTTGACGCACGAGCGACTGCTCGAAGACCTCGCCCCACACCGGGATCGCTGCTGTGCCGTGAGCCCGGATCGTCGGGCGTTCGTCGAACTGGCGCATAGTTCGGGCACCGAGGACTCGGAACTACCCAGCTCGCGCCACCCGCGTCGACGACGACGGAACTACTGCACGTTGGCACTCACCGAAACGTTGCCGGTGAGGGTGAGCGTGCACATTTTCGCCTTGTTGCCGCCGCTCGAGCAGGCGCCGGACCAGATCGCATCACGCCCGTTGGACACGGTGAGCGTGATCGAGATGCCGGTCGCAAACGTCGCCGAGCCGGTGCTGCCGACGGCGACGTTGATCCCGGCGGGGCTCGAGCTCACCCGCTCGCCGCTTCTCCCGGTCGCCGTCACCGTAAGCGTCGCCGATTGAGCGGGCGGCGGTGCCGGAGGGGTGACCGACAGCGTGGCCGTCCGGGTTGCGCCTCCGAAGGTGCCGCTGATCGTCACCGGCGTGGAGGCCGTCACGGGGGTGGTGCCGATCGCGAAGTTCACGCTGAGCGTGCCGGTTGCAATCGTCACGCTAGCTGGGACACTGGCGACGGTCGCGTTGCTGCTCGACAGTCCGACGATCGCTCCTCCCGTTGGTGCGGCCGCGGTCAACGTCACCGTTCCCGTGGCCCCGGCGCCGCCAACCACGCTCGTCGGATTGACCGTCACCGAAGACAGGCTCGGCGCCGCTGGCGTGGGATTGACGGTGAGCACGGCCGAGCGTGAAACGCCGCCGAAGGTCCCGGTGATCGACAGCGCAGTCGAGGCCGTGACGGACGTCGTCGGGATGGTGAAGGTCGCGCTCGTCGTCCCTGCCGCGACGGTGACGCTGGCGGGCACGGCAGCCACCGCCGAGTTGGCGCTGCTCAGGCTCACCACGGCTCCGCCCGTGGGTGCGGCGCTGGTCAGCGTCACGGTGCCCTGTGACGAGTTGCCGCCCACGACCGAGGTCGGGGTCACGCTCACGGCGGACAGGCTCGCCGCGGGAGGCGGTGGTGGCGCGGCTTGCGCCGTGAAGCGGCGCACGGCCGAGAACGGCCCGGCGACTCCGGCGGAGTTGATGGCGCGGACGCGCCAGAAGAGCCGCTGGGCCGGCAGGCCGCTGATGGTCGCCTGCGACGCGGTCACCGTCTGGCTGGACGTGAGCGGTGTGAAGCTGCTCGAGCTCGAGATTTGGATGAGGTACGTGGCCGCATTGGCCGTGTCCGTCCAGTCGAACAGGATCGGCTGGGCGAGCGTGGCATCGATGGCGGGAGTGATCAGGCTCGGCGTCCCTGGCGTGGGTGGCGGCGCCGCGCTGGGCATGACCGTCAGGTTGGCCGACTGAGTCGAGCTGCCGAAGAAGCCCGTGATGGTGACCGGCGTGTTCGCCGACACGGGCGATGTGGTCACCGTGAAGCTGGCGAACCCCAGGCCAGCGGGCACGAGCACGATCGGCGGAACCCGAGCCGCTGAGAGGTTGCTGGTCGCGAGCGTCACCGACGCTCCGCCCGCCGGTGCATTGGCGTTCAGGAATACGGTGCCGTTAACGCTGTTGCCGCCGGTGACGCCGGCCACGCTCAGCCTCACCGAGGTGAGCGCCAGCGCTGCATTCGGATCGGGCCCCACGTTGATGAACGCAGATTTCGTGACACCGCCTGCGCTCGCGTTGATACTCGCCCCCGTTGGGATGCTGACGGGGCTCGTCGTGATGGTGAAGCTGTTCGCGCTGTTTCCGGCGGCGATGGAAACGCTGGGCGGCACCTGGACGACAGACGGATTGTCGCTGCTCAGCGTGACGACGCCGCCGCCGGCCGGAGCCGGCATGACCAGCTCGACGGTTCCGCGAGCCGAGGCGCCGCCGATCAGCCCCGACGGTTTGACGCCCATCGCGAAGAGGACCGGGGCCCCGGGCGTCGGATCGATTTCGAGGAGCTTGGCCTGCATTCCGCCGGTCGTGCCGTAGGTGGCCTGGATGAGCACATAGTGCGGCGCGTTCACCTGGGGCGCCGTGATCGGGAAATCGGCGCTGATACTGCCCGCCGGCACGATCACACCGGGTGGGAAGCATGGCGGCGTGACCACTTGCCCCTCCATGCTGCCGCACACCCAAACGGCCGCGCCTCCGACCGGCGCGGGCGCGGTCAGCGCCACGGTTCCCGTCGTGCTGCCGCCGCCGAGCACGCTGGCGGAAGCGAGCGTCAGGGCCGCAAGACTCGGAGCGGGCGGAGGACTTCCGGGCGGCAACAGCGTCAGCCCGGCGCCGGGCGACCGATACCCTTCGAACCCGGTGCCCGCGTCGATGGTCACGCGTGTGGGGATCGAAACCGGCGCGGTTGCGACGTCGAACGTCGCGCCGGTCCCGCCCGCCGGGATGAAGACGCTCGGGGGCAGCGTGATCACAGTGCTGTCGCCGTTCACGAGCGCCACCTGGACGCCGCCCGGTGGCGCCGGATTCAACAGCGTCGCCGTCCCGAGCACGGGGGCTCCGCCGACCACGCTCTCGTTGCTGAGCCCGATGCCCCAGAGGATCGGCCACAAACCGAGCGAGCTCTGCTGCCAGCCCATGCCGTAGGCGGCGCGGACGGTGCCGACCGTGGCGCCCGCCACGGGTATCGTCGTGATCGGAGAGACCATCGCGTCGGTCTTGCCTTCGGGGATCACGACACTGAATGGCGTCTGGGCATGGGGAAAATCGGTGGCGAGGTTGATCAGCGCACCGCCGGCCGGCGCCGGCATGTTCAGGGTCACGCGTGCCTGCGTCGAGTTGCCGCCACTGACGCTACCGGGTTCCGTGATGATGGAGAAGAGCTCCAGGCCGGGCGGAGTCGGCGGCGACGCGACGACGGTGAAGCTCGCTCCCGCCGACCACGGACCGAGGACGTCCCCGTGAACGGCCCGCACGCGCCAGAAGTACGTGCCCGGCGGGAAGTGATTGATGCCCTCCACCAAGGGGTCGGGGACGACCATGTAATCGGATCGGCTGACCCCCTGGACCAGGAGGACGCCGACGGTGCCCAGGAAGTTCGGCTCGTTGTCGATGTCGACGTCGTAGCCGGCGACCTGCGGGTTTGCCGTCTCCGACCATGTGAGCATGAACGGTAACGTAACCGTCGCCCCGCCGACCGGCGACAGCGGTGTGGGCGGCGGCGGAACCGGCGCGGCGTTCGTGATGTGCACGTTCAGGATCGGCGACGGCAGCCCGCGCACGTTGTCCGCCGACACGGCCGTGATGCGGTAGTAGATGTTCGGGATCGCGTTGCCCCACCCGGCGCGGAACGTCGTCCCGAACTGCATCGCATCGGTGGTGAGCGTGAACGGAGATGAGAAGGTCGGCTCGTCATCCGCTTCCAACAGGTAGTAATGGGCGCCGGGCACGGCGATCCAGTTGATGAGAAAGAACTCGTGCACGTGGAACTGCGCGCCGTTCGCAGGTGACGTGAAGGCCGGTGTTCCCGGCGCCGGTCCGAGCCCGACGACGGTGAAGCTCTGCACTGGCGACCAGGGCGAATCGAGCGCGAAGACCACGCCGCCGACGAGCTGCGTAGCCTTGACGCGCCAGAAATAGATTCCGTTGGGCAGGCCGCTAACCGTGGCGCGCGTGGCTGCGGGAATCCCATCGCCAGATTGGTTCGTAAAACCCGCCGCGATGATGACGCCGAAGGTCGACGTCGTTCCCACTTGCCATGTGTAGCTGCCGATGGGCCCGTCCGGATCCACGACGGGGTTCCATCGGAGCGTGATCGGTTGCACCTGCGCCGCCCCGGCGGCGGGCTCGACCAGCGTGGGTGCCGGTGGTGGCGTCTGAGCCGCCGCCGTGAACGCGAACGCCGCCGACAGCGCGATGTGAATTGCCACGAGAATGGATTTACGAGCCATGATGGACCTCGCTAGCAGGGAAAGGGCGCGCGGCGGGTCGACCTCTCCGGAGCCGCAATTACGCACGACTTCCTCGCGCGTGAGATAGAGCACCTTCAGGGTCCCGACTTCGATCGCGGCCGTCTGGGCCGCGCGATCGCGATTCGATGACTACGGCACACGCGAAGGCCGGGTCAAGAAAAATCTGTTGTGCGATGTGCGAAGTCGGCCCGTCGTCCGTCACGGACACACCTGGCGCAGCGTCCAGTGGGGCAAAAGACCCGGACGCCGTAGACATTGTGGCTGGTATCTAGGGGAAACCCTCATGTCGTCCGGGGTCCTGCACTCGCCGCTCGTGACCGGCAAGAGTCCTCGCTTGACGAGAGTCCATGGATTCAAGCAAGGAGAGGCCACGGAGGATCGCCCCATGTCACAGGCCGCGGACGTGCAGCTCGGTTCGATCGGGTCTCTGTGGCGATATCCGGTCAAGTCCATGATGGGCGAGGAGCTGAACGCCGCCGAGGTTACGGAACGGGGGCTGCGCGGCGATCGTGCCTACGCTTTGGTGGACCGCGCCGATGGCAAGGTCGCGAGTGCCAAGAACCCCAGGAAGTGGCCGAGCCTCTTCGATTTCCGGGCCACCTTCATTGAGCCTCCGAGCCGCGGCGCGAACCTGCCACCGGTTCGCATCGTCCTGCCGAATGGCTCCACCGTCTCGAGCGCTCAGCGTGATGTCGACCAGGTCCTCTCGACGGCGCTCCACCGCGAGGTGACACTGGAGGCGATCGCGGGCGGCGACGTGGGGGTTGGATCCTCATCGGGCAATCCACGGACGGCCAATGCCGAAGAGTATTGGCCCGACATGGAAGGCCTCGACTACCGAGACACGGTCACGGACTTCGCGCTGCCGGAGGGAACCTTCTTCGACTGTGCCGTGGTTCATCTGTTGACCACGGCGACGCTCGACCGCCTTGGCGAGCTGTATCCGCAGGGGCGTTTCGAGGTGCGGCGATTTCGGCCCAACATCGTGGTCGCGCCCGCGTCCGGCGAGAGAACCTTCGTCGAGAATGCCTGGGTCGGCCAGACGCTCGCCATCGGGGATGAGGTTCGCCTGAGCGTCACCGGTCCCTGCGGTCGCTGCGTCATGACGACGCTGGCTCAGGGCGATCTTCCGAAGGACCCGGAGATTCTGCGCACGGCAGCCCAGCACAACCATGTCCATGTAGGTGTCTATGCAGCCGTTGTACGGGGCGGCACGATTCGCCGGGGTGATGCGTTGAGGCGTGCCGCCTGAACGGCGGCCCGACGGCCCTTCGGCTGGGTCGGGCGAGGGCGTGGCTCGGGCATCCTGCGACGTCGCGTCGGCCTGGCGCGCGCGTCGCCACCAGCAGCCAACTCGGAGGGGTCAATGGGTCTCTTCATCGTCCGTCACCGGCACGAGCCCGAGCGATGCCCGGCCACCGACCCGTACATGGGCGCGATGCTCCTCAACTACTTGAGCCGGCCCAACGTCAGGCACCATGGCGTCAACATCCAGGGAGAGGCCGTCGTGCAAGGCGAGCACACCCTCTACATGATCATCGAGTCGAGCGACGAAGATCGTGTTCGCGCGTTCATGAGACCGTTCGCGGAGGCGGGCACGGTTGACGTCTTTCCCGCGTCCACGTGCGTGCGAGTGGTTGCCAGCGGCGGATGCGCAGCCTCGATGCCCGTGGTCGACGAGCCGCTCCCCGCACTCGATCCGGAGGAAGCCTGCCAGCATGCGATCGACGCGGGCCTCGTCGTGCATCGCGCGCATCCGCTGAACTGCGAGACCTCGATCCCCGCGCTGATCGGGGGTGTCGTGATGCCCAACGCGCACTTCTACGTGCGCAACCACTTTCAG
>VBKF01000086.1 GCA_005888095.1 Deltaproteobacteria bacterium
TCGGCGCCACCGGGCATACGGAGCGGCTGGCGAGGGAGCTCTCGGCATGACCTGCGCCGCCTGCGGGTTCGAGAATCCGGCTGACCCGCTGCTCTGCGAGGAGTGCGGTGCGGGCATCGAGGCCGTCTGCCGGTCGTGTGCTACGGGAAACGGGCCCACAGCCAGGTTCTGCCGCAAATGCAGCGCCCCGCTGGCCCCCGCCGCGGCCGACGAGGTCATCGCATCGCCCGCCCGCTACAACGTGATCGTATCCCGCCAGCGTGCCAATCCGGCGACTCCTCAATGACGGACGCGATACAGCCAGTAACCGGGACGCCGCTTCGCATGAGCGATGGCAAGAATTCGAACTTCCGCGTCGAGCTCGGTGAAGACGAGCGCGAACAACCGTGCGAACGATCGACGCCGAGCTCCGATAGTCGGAAGTACCTGCTCCACCTCCTCGATGAACCGCGAAGCGCCCGGCTCTCGCGACTCGTACCACGCGGCCGCCTCGGCGAGTTCAGAGACGGCCTCCGGTGCGAGGCGCACCGGTTTCATCTGGACGGCAGACGGATCCGGGCACGCGCCTCGTCCCATGAGATGCCAGGGCTGCCGGCGAGCGCGGCGCGTGCCCGCCGCTCGACCTCGGCGATCCAGGCATCGTCGGTGCGCTGCTCGCCGGAGAGCGGCGGCTCGAGGCTGTCGAGCAGCTCGATTACGAGCTCCGCACGCTCCTTGGGGGAAAGCGCGAGCACCTCTCGCAGCAGCTGGTCGGCGGTCCGCGACATGGCTCCACTGTACTCCGCTCGGCGGCCGATGCGAAGGGATGACCGCGTGCAGCTGCCATTGCCGAGGAACACGATGAGCCAACAACGTGAGACAGCGGCGGCGTCTCACCCGGTGACCCGCTCGAGGGGGCTCCACAGGTGACCTGTCCCGGCTGCCGCCGGATCAATCGCGACGAGGCGATATTCTGCGACGCCTGTGGCCATCGCCGAGGCGAGCCCGCCGGGCCCGAACGCCTGCGTGACCCGTGCGCCTACACGCCGAGGCACCTCGCCCAGAAGGTTCCGGCCGCGCCGTCGAACTTGCTGGGTTGAAGGGGGGCATGCACGGGTAGACCTCATGGGACGTAAGCTCAAGGGCGTGTCGCCGGCGATTGCGCTGTTTGCGGCGTGCACGGCGCTGCCGATGCCCGGCTGGGGTCAAGACGCGAGTGCGCTGGATCTGATCAAACGCGTGCGCGAAGCGGCTCCCAAGGGGCCGTTCACGGCAAAAGGCACGCTCAGCTCGGATCGCGGGTGGACGCGGGAGTTCGAGGTGAGCCACAAATGGACGGACGGCGTCAGTGTCACCTACATCGAAGTGACAGCCCCCAGCGATTTGAAGAACACACGTTTCCTGGTCTTCGATCGCGACACGGGCCGCGATGAGCAGCACATCTACGTGCCGGCCTTGAAGCGCAGCATTCAAGTGGGGGACGATATGAGGAAGCAACCGTTCCTCGGCTCGGAGTTCTATGTTGGCGATCTGGTGCAGCCGAATCTGGATACGTTCGACTACGGCTTCGCCGGCGAGGAAGAGGTCGCCGGGCGGAAGTGCAAGCTGGTGGGCGCCGTCCCGAAGAACCCGGCGGAAGAGCTGTACAGCAAGTCGATCCTCGCCGTCGATCCGACCGATCTGCTCATCGTGAGGGGACAGTTCTTCGACAACAAAGGCAAGCTGCAGAAGGTTTTCACGATCGAGAAAGTGGAGAGGATCGATGGGGTCTGGATGCCACTGGAGCAACAGATGGTCAACGTCCAGGAAAACCGCTGGTCGCGGTTCGACCTCAGCGAGGTGAAATACGACGTCACGGTTCCCGACGAGGTCTTCAGCCGGTCGTACCTGAGGCGCTAGGGCGAGGGGCATGAAGGCACTGTGGGCGATGATCCGGAAGGAGTTCGTGCACATCATTCGCGACCCGCAGCTGATTGGTTTCGTGCTTGGCTTGCCGGTGCTCTTGCTGCTGCTGTTCGGCTATGCCTTGCGCCTCAGGGTAGACAACATGGCGATCGCGGTGTGCGACCAGGACCGCACGTTCTTCAGCGTGCAGGTCAAGGACCGCCTACAGCGCGACGGGCAGTTCCGCCTGGTCGAGGTGGACTCCGAGGCGGCCATTCGCTCCATGCTGCAGAACGGTCACGCACGCGTTGGGTTGATCATTCCCACGGGTTTCACGGAGCGGCTGGCCAATAACGAGCAGACGACCTTCTCGCTCTTTGTCGACGGCACGATGCCGGCGCTTGCGCAGGCAGGCTTGTACGGCGCACGTGTGCTCACGAACGAGAAGGCGTTGGAGGAGCTGAAATTCGACGATCCGGACCGCCCGTCGCCGCCGGTGCGCAAGCCGCCCATCAAGCTGGATGAGATCATCCTGTTCAACGCCGAGCTGCGCGATTCGGATTTCTTTCTGCCAGGTACCATCGGCATCGTGATCATGGTCGTCGTGCTCGTACTGTCGGCTGGGCTCGTGCGCGAAAAGGAGCAGGGAACCATCGAACAGCTGCTGGTGACCCCCATCTCGCGCTCCGCGTTGATCGCCGGGAAGATGATCCCGTACGGCGTCATCGCCGCGCTCGACTTCGTCTTGGTGACGCTGCTGGCGCGGCTGGTCTTCCAGCTACCGCTGAGCGCCTCGGCTGTGCTGCCCGTGGGCGCGTTGGCGGTGTTGTTCATTCTCTCACTGCTGGCGTTGGGCGCCCTCATATCGACGCTGTCGAAAACGCAGCTGCAGGCCAACTTCATGGCGGTGTTCATCATCGTGCCGTCCATCGTCATGTCGGGGTTCGTCTTTCCCATCGAGGCCATTCCGCGCTGGTTACAGCCCGTGGCCTGGAGTCTTCCGATGACCTACTTCGTCGACGCGATCCGGGGCCTCACGCTCAAAGGCAACAGCGTGGCCGAGCAGTCGTGTGACTTCATCGTACTCGGCGGCTTCATGGTGGGCTTCTTCGGCCTCAGCTTGGCACGTTTCCGCAAGCAGCTAGCGTAGAGAGCGATGTCGGCACAACGAGACGAGCTCCGCGTCCCGAAAGGAACGGTCATCTTCCGGCAGGGCGATCCCGGACACGAGATGTTTGTCATCTCCAAGGGGCAGGTCCGGCTGACCATCGGGACGGGAGGGATCGAGAAGGAAGTCGGGTTGTTCGGCCCCGGGACCTTCTTCGGTGAGTTGTCATTGCTCAGTGAGGAGCCGCGAAGTGCCACGGCCACTGCTGCGGAAGATTCGACGTTGTTGGTCATCGGACGGGACGTGTTCAAGATGATGGTCCAGGACGACCTGGATATTGTGTTCCGGATGATGAACATCCAGGGCCAGCGGCTCGGTCGGACGAACCCGCCGATTCAAGCTCTCACGCAACGGATGGTGCGCGTGCGCGTCGCGGCCCATTGCCTGCAGCGCCTCGGTGGCACCGATCCGCAGCTGCCGTTCACGGTCGACATGCAACAGCTCGCGAGTGAGCTCGCCGTGAACCCCGAGGCGGTCAACGCGACGGTCACCGACCTGGTGCAGCGCGGTATCGGATCAATCGAGGATCGTCGGTGGAGCATCCAGAAGCGCGAGGACGTGGACCAGCTGATTGCGGCGCTCTGCGCCTACGCTGCCGGACCCGGTGGGTAAAAACCAACCTCACTTCGTCAGTGCGCCTTGCTCTATCTTCCGCGTGAAGCTGACGAAGATGTCCTCGAGGCTCGGATAGACGGAGCGGATGCCCAGTACCTCGATGTTCGCCTCGATCAGACGCTTGTGCAGGACGTCCATCACCATCGCGCGGCGCGCCGCGGCGGCGAACGAGGCGAACTCGTCCGGACTCCTCGGCTCGGGTGGGAGGTCCTTGACGCGGATGTGGAGCGCCTGCCCGAACACGCCCACGTCGGCGACGTATGGTGCATCACGCAGGACAGCGAGCGCCGGCATCAAGGGCTGGCAGATGATCTCCAGGCGCCGATTGGTGCTGGCGATCTCCTCCCGCTTCATCGAGTTGGGATCGCCGCTCACCAATAGCGTCCCATAATATATGTAGGCTGCCTGCGTGCAGCGTTCCGCTTCATCCATGTAGTGGGTGGTCACGAAGAGCGTCGTCCCCTGCTGGGCCAGCTGGAACAGCAAGTCCCACAACAGCCGGCGCGCCACGGGGTCAACACCCGCCGTGGGCTCATCGAGGAAGAGAATCTTGGGCCGATGGATGAGCGCGCAGGCCAGGGCGAGGCGCTGCTTGAGACCCCCGGAGAGATTCCCGGAAATCTGTGACTCGCGCCCTTCGAGGCCACAGAGTCGCAGCAGGTCGCGTTTGCGGCTTCCCGATTCGTGCGCAGCCACGGCGTAGACGTCACCAAAGAAGTTGAGGTTCTCACGTACCGACAGATCGGGGTACAGGCTGAATTTCTGCGACACGTAGCCAATGCTGCGCTTGATCTGCTCCGGCTCACGGGCGATATCGTAGCCGCCGACGACGGCGCGACCTGAGGTCGGCGCGAGGAGGCCGCAGAGCATGCGGATGAGCGTCGTCTTTCCGGAACCGTTCGGTCCCAACAGACCAAAGATGTCGCCTTCGCGAATCCGCAGGTTGAGCCGCTTCACGGCCTCAGTAGATCCGAAGCTCTTGGTGAGGTTCTCGATGACGATCGCGTCCGCCATGCCTGCTCCCCACAAAACGCTGCCGCAGCGCGTACTACGGCCCTAGAGCCACCGCAAGCTAACCGCGAGCGCGGGTGGAGGCGTTGACATCGCGCGGCCGCCCGGAGGACAACCCGCCTCGAACAAAGGGAATCCGTGGAGGGCCCGATCCACTGCACCTCCTGCGGCCACGACAACCGCGAGGAGCCGAAGTTCTGCGGCGACTGCGGAGCGGCGCTCACGCGCATGTGTCCGAGCTGCGGGACAACGCTTCGTGCCGGGGGCCGCTTCTGCGATGGCTACGGCCAGCCGGTGAGTGGTTCGACGACAGCCTCCCCGGTCCGTGATCTCCGCGCCTACACCCCCCGTCACCTCGCCGAGAAGATCCTCACCACGCGCGCCGCGTTGGAAGGCGAGCGCAAGCAGGTGACCGTCCTCTTCGCCGACGTGAAGGGCTCGATGGAGCTCGCCGAGCAACTCGACCCGGAAGAGTGGCACGGGATCATGGACCGCTTCTTCCAGCTCCTCGCCGTGACCTCCCGCAGCTTCACGAACACGCGCATGATCTCGATGTTCGCCGCGATCGCGCGGGGGCTCCGGAGCACGCTCGACAGCATAGCCACCCCTTGCTCGGTGAAGGCGTACGGGAGGTACCGCCGGCCGCCCCGCGACTTTGAGGTCACAGATTGTGACCTCAAACGAGTCGCCTCATCGGGGGTAAGTCCGAAGAGGAAGTCTGCGGGAAAGCGACCCGAGTTCCGCTTGACCGCTTGGACGAGCGCCTTCGTTCGGACCCCGTACAGCGTCGCGAGCTCGGCGTCGAGCAACACCTTGCGGCCTCTCACGACCACGATCGATCGCGCGATGCGCTCGGCAGGGACCACGGGACCCCAACCTGTCGCACCGATATCCGTGTCGCCAGATGGCCGCGTGCCTTCGACCGGAATAGGTGCGGAGTAGCGGATGCAGTGCACTACCTGTCGTCACGAAAGTCCCGCTGACTCGCGGTTCTGCCTCGAATGCGGAACTCCCCTGCCCGTGCGCTGCCCGCGCTGCGACGCCGAGCTCCCGACCGGCTCCAAGTTCTGCAACCGCTGCGGCACTCCCATCGCCGCGGCCGGGCCCGGTGCCGAGCGCGATCCCCGCGCCTACACCCCGCAGCACCTCGCGGAGAAGATTCTCATCTCCCGCGCCGCCCTCGCGGGCGAGCGGAAGCAGGTGACCGTCCTCTTCGCCGACGTGAAGGGCTCGATGGACCTGGCCGAGCAGCTCGATCCCGAAGAGTGGCACGCAATAATGGACCGCTTCTTCCAGCTCCTCGCCGAGGGCGTGCACCGCTTCGAGGGGACGGTGAACCAGTACACCGGCGACGGCATCATGGCGCTCTTCGGCGCCCCGATCGCGCACGAGGATCATGCCCAGCGCGCCTGCTGGGCCGCCCTGCATCTGCAGGAGGCCGTGCGCGGATACGCCGACGAGCTCCGCCGCAGGCGGAGCCTCAACTTCTCCGTGCGCATGGGGCTCAACTCGGGCGAGGTGGTCGTCGGCAGGATCGGCGACGATCTCCGCATGGACTACACGGCGCAGGGGCACACGGTCGGGCTCGCGCAGCGCATGGAGCAGCTGGCGGAGGTGGGACGGGTGTATCTCACCGAGCACACCGCGGCGCTCGTGGCCGGCTTCTTCCGCCTCCGCGACCTGGGGGTGTTCACGGTGAAGGGCGTGCGCGAGCCGATCCGGGCCCACGACCTGGAGGGCGCCGGCACGCATCGCACCCGCCTCGATGTCGCGCGGGCCCGTGGCTTCTCCCGCCTCGTCGGCCGCCAGGAGGAGACGACCACGCTGGAGGCCGCCCTCGCACACGCGCTCGACGGCCAGGGCCAGGTGGTGGGGGTGGTGGGCGAGCCCGGGGTGGGGAAGAGCCGCCTCTGCCACGAGCTCGTCGAGCGGGCCCGGGGCCAGAGGATCCGCGTGCAAGCCGCCCACTGCGTGGCGCACGGAAAGATGATCCCGTTCCTGCCGGTCCTGGAGCTGCTGCGCGACTTCTTCGAGATCACGGCCCAGGACGGCGACGAGGCGGCGCGGCGGAAGATCGCCGGCACGATGCTGCTGCTCGACAAGGCGCTGACCGATGCCCTGCCGCTCCTGTTCGACTTCCTCGGCGTGTCCGACCCGGCGGACCCGTCCCCACGCATGGATCCCGAGGCGCGGCAGCGCCGGCTCCTCGCGCTGGCGAAACGCGTCCACATGGCCCAGAGCCGCCGCGAGCCGGTGGTGCTGCTGTTCGAGGACCTCCACTGGATCGACGACGGGAGCGTGCCGTTCGTCGAGGCGCTGGTCGATGCGGTGCCCGGGACACGCGCCCTCCTGCTGCTCAATTTCCGACCCGAGTACCACGCGGGCTGGATGCAGAAATCCTACTACCAGCAGCTGCCGCTCCTGCCGCTCGGCGCGGAGGCGAGCGCAGAGCTGCTGCGCGACCTGCTCGGCGCCGACCCGTCGCTCGCCGGGCTCACCGCCCGCATCCGGGAGCGCGCGGGGGGGAATCCGTTCTTCACCGAGGAGCTCGTGCAGGGGCTGGTGGAGACGGGGAGCCTCGAGGGAACCCGGGGCGCCTATCGCCTCCGCACGCCGGCCGAGACGCTCGCCCTGCCGGCCTCCGTGCAGACGGTGCTCGCCGCGCGCATCGACCGGCTCCCCGAGCGCGAGAAGCGGGTGCTGCAGACGGCGGCGGTGATCGGGAAGGAGTTCGCCGAGCCGGTGCTCCGGCGCGTCGAGCCGCTCCCCGAGGCCGAGCTGGCCGCGGCGCTCCGCGCGCTCGCGCAGGCCGAGCTCGTGTACGAGACGGCGCTCTATCCGCAAGCCGAGTACGCCTTCAAGCACCCGCTGACACAGGAGGTGGCGTACGGCTCACAGCTCGGCGAGCGCCGGCGGCAGGTCCACGCCGCCGTCGCGCGCGCGATCGAGGCGACCTCCCCCGAGAAGCTCGACGAGCAGGCGGCGCTGCTCGCGCATCACTGGGAGCGCGCGGGGGAGACACTGACCGCCGCCGACTGGCACCGCCGCGCCGCCGAGTGGGCGGGCGCGCGGGACCGCGAGGCGATGAACCGCCACTGGGCGCGTGTGCGGACGCTGCTCGCGGACGCTCCCGCGTCGCCGGAGACGCTCGCGCTCGGCCTCGTCGCGTGCACGCGCATGCTCCACAACACCATCTTCCTCGGCGACCTGGGCGTGGAGGCCTCCGTCCTCTTCGCCGAGGGGATGGAGCTGGCCGCCCGCCTCGAGGACCCGGCCCCGCGCGTCATCCTACTGGTCGAGTACGGCGCGGCGCGGGTAAGCGCGGGCGCGATGGACGAGGGCCTCGCGCGCCTGAGCGAGGGCGTCGCGCTGGCCGACCGATCAGGAGATCCGTTCCTCCGCTTCATGGCGAGAGCGCCGTTCGTCAACATGCTCATCCCCACCGGGCGGCTGCGGGAGAGCGTCGCGGGCGCGGCGGAGGCCGAGGCCCTGAGCGGAGGCAACCCGGACCTCGGTACGGACATCTCGGGGTTCAGCTCGTACTGCGTGACGCTGGCTGCCCGCGGTGCGGCAACCGCGTGGCTCGGGCGCCCCCTGGACGGCGCGCACGTGGTTGAGCGGGCGATCGAGATCGCGCGGCAGCGCCGGGACGCGGAGGCGACCGTGCACGCGCACACGCTGGCCGTATATGTGCACGAGATACTCGGCGACGCCGACGCCGGTCTCCAGCAGGCCCGGCAGGCGGTCGAGATCGCCGAGGCGACCGGGAGCGGGGTCTTTCGGGCGGGGGCGCTGGGCGCCCTCGCGCGGGCTCACATCCTCAGAGGGCAATGGGCCGAGGCGGCAGAGGCCGCCGACGGCGCCCTGACCATCGTGCGCGCTCGTCGCGTCAGCCTGAGCCTCGAGCCGAGCTACCTCGCGTCCCTTGCCCGCGCACGTCTCGGCACCGGGCATCCCGACCAGGCGCGCGCGGCTGCCGAGTCCGCGGTCGCCCTCGCGCGAGAGCGCGGCGTGCGCCTTTTCGAGATCCTCGCGCTCCTCGCCCGGGCGCGCGTGCTCCTCGCGACCGAGGGCACGCCGGCGCGAGCGCGGGTCGAGGCCGACCTCCGCGACGCCGCGGCCCTGATCGATGCGACCGAGGCGCGCGCCTGCGCGCCGTGGATCAACGTCGAGCGCGCCGAGCTCGCCCGCGTCGTCGGCGACGAGGTCGGTCGGCAACGCGAGCTGCGCGAGGCGCATCAGCTCTTCACCGAGATGGGCGCGACGGCGCGGGCGGCGCAGGTGGCCAAGGGGCTCGGGAGGTCCGGCGCCACTTCGTGACTTCCATCGGGAGGCGGCCGCTGCCAATCACACGCCTGCCCGCTTTGGAACCTTTCTGGAACCCTGACAGGTGGGGCGTCCCGACCGCGTGGCTTTTTTCCCATCTGCGGACATCGTTCTTGGAACGGTTCCAAGGCGGGCGGTGGCCTGACCGCCGGCAGCGAAGGGACACCGCGCCGACTGCGCCTGATCGCCGGTCACGACCTGCTCTTCGCCGCCGTGGCGACCGCGGTTGACAAGGCGAGAACCGAAGCCCGAGAATCGCCCCGCCGATGATCTTCGAGGAGGTGCGCGCGGGCGGCTGCCTCTCCTATCTCGTGGGCTGCCCCGAGACGTGCAGTGCGGTGCTCATCGACCCGGAGCTGAGCCAGGTCGATCGCTACCTCGCGCTCGCCGCCCGGACGGGGCTGCGCTTCCATTACATCGTCGACACGCACACCCACGCCGACCATTTCTCGGCCGCGCGCGACCTCTCGCGGCGCCTCGAGGTGCCGAGTGTCATGCACCGCGCGAGCCTCGCGCCCTACGTCGACGTGCGCGTCGACGACGGCGAGACGATCATCGCGGGGCGGCTCCGGCTGCGCGTCGTCCACACACCTGGTCACACG
>VBKF01000087.1 GCA_005888095.1 Deltaproteobacteria bacterium
CTCGAGTACGTCACCTACCGGAGCCTCCAGCAGCGGATCGCGCTCGCCAACCAGAATGTCGCCGCGCAGCAAGGGACGCTCGACCTGACGCGACGGCTCTTCAACGCGGGGCTCGCGCCGGAGCTGGACGTCCAGCGCGCCGCCGCCCAGGTCGCAACCACCGCCTCGACGATCCCGCTCCTGGAGCAGCAGGCCGCGCAGGCGATGCACGTGCTTAGCGTCCTGATCGGGCAGCCGCCGATGGCGCTCCAGCAGGAGCTCGCGGCCGTCGGGCCGATTCCGAAGCCGCCTGCGCAAGTGGCCGTCGGTCTCCCCTCCGAGCTCCTGCTCCGTCGGCCGGACGTCGCCCGATCGGAGCGGCAGCTCGCCTCTCAGACCGCGCAGATCGGCGTCGCCACCCGTGACCTCTTTCCGCGCTTCTTCATCTCGGGCGCCGCGAGCCTCCAGAGCGTCCGCGGCTCGGACTTCTTCGACTGGGAGAGCCGGCTCCTCTCCCTCGGCCCGAGCGTCTCGTGGCCGATCTTCGAGGGCGGTCGGATCCGGGCCAACATCGCGCTCCAGACCGCGGCGCAGCAGGAGCTCCTCGCGGCCTACGAGGGCGTCGTGCTGCAGGCGTTCCAGGACGTCGAGGACGCGCTCGTCGCCTTCTCACACGAGCAGGCGACCCGGGCGCAGCTCGAGGAGGCCGTGCGTGCGAACCAGCGCGCCGCGGAGCTGGCCCGTAACCTGTACGGCCAGGGGCTCACCGACTTCCTCACCGTGCTCGTGGCGGAGCAATCGGTCTTCACGTCGCAGGACACGCTCGCACAGACCGAGCGCGACGTCGCGCTCGAGCTCGTTGCGCTCTACAAAGCGGTCGGTGGCGGATGGGAAGCCGCCGAGACGGCGCGGGAAGTCGCCGACAGCGGATCGTGAGGTTTGTGCCGACGAAGGATCGAAACGGCCTCAAGTAGAAGGGAGGACAGGCAATGAGGGCTCGAGGGGAGTTTCTTTCGGACATCAAGGAGATTCGGCGCAGGGCGCGGGAGCATCTCAGCGAAGGTGCCGTCACGCAGAACTACGGCGGCAAGGTGGAGGACGCCGTCGCCCTCCTGAACCACGCGGTCGCCACGGAGATCGTGTGCATCCTCCGCTACAAGTTCCACGCCGTCTGCGCGACCGGACTCGCCAGCGAGGCGGTCAAGGAAGAGTTCGCTCAGCACGCGAAGGAGGAAGAGGAGCATCTCGACCTCCTCGCCGAGCGGATCAATCAGCTCGGCGGCAAGCCGAACCTGAACCCGGACGGCGTCGGCTCCCGGGCCGCCTCGGAGTACGCCGAGGGCGAGGACCTCATCGACATGATCAAGGAAGACCTGGTCGCCGAGCGCGTCGCCATCGAGACGTACCGTGAGATGGTGCGCTACTTCGGCGACCGGGATCCGACCACCCGGGTGCTCCTCGAGCGCATCCTGGCGCAGGAGGAGGAGCACGCCAACGACATGCACGACCTGCTCGTGACCCATGAAGGTCGGCCGATGCTCGAGAAGTAGGATGGAGACGGCGGCAGCGGCGCGGGACGCTTCGACCGGCCCTCTGTCCCTGGTGGAGCGCTTCCAGGCGCTGCTCGCCGTCGCCGAATCGATCACGGCCTGCCGAGACCCGGAGGAGCTCTTCCGCCGTCTGGCCCGCCAGCTGCAGCGTGTCGTCCGCTTCGACCGTCTGGGCCTCGTCCTCCTCCGACCCGAGCGCGGCGTCACGAGCGCCCGGGCCCTCGAGACGACCGGCTCGGAGTTCACGACACTCCCGGAGCATCCGGTCGACCGAAGCCCCTCTGGATGGGTGATCGAGACGCAGCAGCCGCTCATCGTCCCCGATACGGCGGCCGAGACGCGGTGGCCCCGGGCGATGGCGGAGCTCCAGGAACGTGGCATCGTCAGCTTCTGCAGTCTTCCACTGACGACCGCGCGCCGGCGGATCGGTGCGCTGGGCTTCGGGAGCCGCGCGCCGGTCGCCTACACCGCTGCGGACGTCACCTTCCTGGGCGAGGTCGCTAAACTCGTGGCGGTGGCGGTCGACAACGCGCTGAACTTCGACGAGGCGCAGGCCACGCAGCGGCAGCTCTCGACCGAGCGGGATCATCTCCGGCTGCTGCTCGAGGTCACGAACGCCATGGTTGCCAACCTCGATCTGCCCGGGCTCGTCGATGCCATCTCCTCGTCTCTGGAGCGAGCGATCCCGCACGCGTTCACCGCCCTCGCGCTCTACGACAAGGATACCGGCGAGCTCGTGGTCCACGCGGCCGCTGCCAAGTCGAGTGATGGGCGCAGGTATGTCGGAAAACGCTTCACGGGCTCGGCCGCCGGCCAGGCGTTCACCGCGCGACGGACCCTCATCTTCGGCGAAGACGACCTGACGGGTCGCTTCGCCGACACGGCGGCCGCGATGCGCGAGGCGGGCATCCGGTCCGTCTGCGCCGTCCCGCTCGTCGTCGGCGACCGCGGGCTCGGCACGCTGACCGTGGGCAACCTTCAGCCCGATGCCTTCACGCCAGCGTCGGTCGCGATGATCGAGGCGGTCGCCCGCCAGGTCGCGATGGCGGTCGCCAACGCGCTCGCATTCCGGGAGATCGCCCAGCTCACGAAAAGGCTCGCCGAGGAGCGCGTCTACCTCGAGAGCGAGATCCGCGCCGAGCACCCTTTCGGGGAAATCGTCGGCGAGAGCCGCCCGCTCCGAGACGTCCTCCAGCACGTGGAGACCGTCGCGCCGACCGACGCGACGGTGCTCGTCCTCGGCGAGACCGGCACGGGGAAGGAATTGATCGCGCGCGCCGTTCACGACCGAAGCGGCCGCCGCGAGCGAACCTTCGTCAAGATCAATTGCGCGGCCATTCCGTCGGGGCTCCTCGAGAGTGAGCTCTTCGGTCACGAGCGGGGCGCGTTCACCGGGGCCATCGCGCAAAAGATCGGGCGCTTCGAGGTGGCCCATGGCGGCACGCTTTTCCTCGACGAGGTCGGCGAGATCCCGCTCGAGCTCCAGCCGAAGCTCCTCCGGGTGCAGGTCACGCGCGGCTGGGTAACTTCGAACAGCGCGTCACCGATCCGGTACCGATCGCCGATGCACACCTCGTCGTCGGCGAGCCCGTCGACGGTGAAGTTCTCGCCGAATTGACCGCAGCCGAGATCGTCGCGTCCGAGCTGCCGGTGCCAGTCGCGACATGACGCGATTTGGTAGACGAGCACCGCTCGGTGCTCGCCCCCATGCCCCGCGAGATCGCCTTGCCCGTCGCCGTCGATGTTCAGTCGACGGACCATGCGGGGACCGCTGACGGCCTGCTTCCACACCCGGGTGTGGACCGTGGCGCCGCGCCACGGCACGTCCTGCGGCAGGCCGACGTTTACAGCCAGTAGCTTAGCCAATCCCTGCTCGTAACTACCCCGCTATCACGCGGAACGTTCCAAGATCATCGCGTCATGAGAGCGGCTTCAGCTCGCCCAGCATGGTCGGGATGAGCTCCGACACCGTCGGGTGGATGTGCATCGCGCGTTGGATCGTCGTGTACGGGGCCTTGGCGTACATGACGTCCAGGATGGAGTGAATGACCTCGTCGCCACCGGTGCCGAGGATGGCGGCGCCGAGGATTGCGCGCGTCTCCGCGTCGACCACGATCTTCATGAAGCCCTGCGTCTCTCCCTTTTCTACCGCGCGCTTGACCCGCTCCATTGGGCGCTTGCCGACGAGCGCGGGTCGGCCGCTCTTGCGGACTTCCGCATCCGTGAGGCCCGCCCGTCCGAGCGGCGGGTCGATGAACAGACCGTAGGTGAGAATGCGGTCGCTCACCCGACGCGGATCGTCGTCGAGGAGATTCGCGGCAACGATCTCGGCGTCGTTGAAGGCGGTGTGCGTGAACGCGCCCCTGCCGTTGCAATCGCCGAGTGCCCAGATGCCGGGCACGCCGGTGCGGAGCTGATCGTCGACGACGATGTAGCCGCGCTCGTCCGTGGCCACGCCGGCCTCGTCGAGCCCGAGGTCGTCGGTATTTGGCCGTCGTCCCACCGCGAGGAGGACGTGGGTCCCGGTCACCTCGCGCGCGCCCTGAGCGCAGTCCACGTGCGCGACGATATCGCCGCCGCGCTTCGCGAAGCCAATGCACGTCGCGTTCAGGCGTACGACAACGCCTTCGCGCTCGAGAATGTCTTGGACCGTGGCCGACACGTCGTCGTCCTCGCGATGGATGAGCCGCTCCGCCATCTCGATGATGGTGACTTCGCTGCCGAAACGTCGGAGCATCTGCCCGAATTCGAGACCGACGTAGCTGCCGCCGACGACGATCAGGTGCCGGGGAACGAAGTCGAGCTGCATCATCGAGCTGTTGGTGAGGTACTCGATCTGCTCGAGGCCCGGCAGCCGCGGCACGGCGGCGCGGCCGCCGACGTTGATGAAGATCCGCTCCGCCGTGAGCCGGTCTGCATCGAGACTCACCGCGTGCCTCGACTCGAAGCGGGCGTGGGCGCGATAGACCGTGCACCGCTCCATGGTCTCCAACCAGGTCTCGACGCCGATCCGCGACTGACCCGCGATCGCGTCCTTGCGGGCCTTCACACGCTTCATGTCGACGGCTGCGGGGCCAACGTTCACGCCGAAGTCGCTCGCGCGGCGGACCATGTGGGCGGCGTAGGCGCTCGCCACCAAGGCCTTCGTCGGGATGCAGCCGGTGTTCACGCAGGTGCCGCCGAACGCGCCGCGCTCGATGATCGCGACGCGCATGCCCGCGCTCGTCAGACGGTGCGCCAGGAACGGGCCGGCTTGGCCGGTGCCGATGATGATCGCGTCGTACGTGGCGGTCATCCCCGCGCCCGTCGTGCACGCCGGGTCGGCGCCTCGAACGCCTCCCCAGATTTCAGAGCCATCGTTCGGACCTCCTTTCCGGTGAACTGAAGCTCTCTGCATTGTGCGGTGTCGGCGCAGCGCGAGCTATGGCCTGCTCCGCACTGCCGACCACCCCGCGCTTCTGTTCGCGGTCAACCTCCACGGCTTCCTACGCCGGACGCCGTTCGACGGCGTGCTGTTCAGAGTCGAGGACGGCAAGCTCGTAGCCGAGGGATACGAGTAGGTCCGCGAATCGCCATGCTCCGTCGCGACGGCGCATCGGATCACTTCATCGGTGAGTAGTCTGTTGGATCGGCAAAGACGGACTCGATCTTCGTCGTAAGGGCGCCCTGCGTTTCGGACGCCGCTTTCACCTTCTGCCATTCAGGATCGCTTTGAAACGCCTGCCAATTCTTCGCCGCAGCCTCGCGGCTGGGATGCGCCAGGATGTAGATGAGCGTGTCCTGCTTGAGCGGCGCGTCCTGCGGCTTGAAGTAGCCGACGCTCGTCATACCGTGCTTCTTGAAGAGCGCTAGAGTGTGATCCCGGAACCGCGCGTGAAGCGCGTCGAGCTTGCCTTCGGCAGCCGTATACGTCCTGATCTCGAACACGCGCATGGTCGGTTGTGCGTGAACCGCCGACCATGGCTGTAACACGGTGCCGAGACAGAAGCCACATGCAAACACCAGCATCGACAATACGAGCTTCGGGCGCATCATCTTCGTCATCGATGAAGCCTCCACATTGAACGGAAGCAGAGAACGGCAGCCTGAGCGCGAACTCGGCGTCGGCTCTTTCGGCCATCACGTGGATGATCTCGGCTTCGGTCAGCCCAGCGGTCTCACTGAAGGACTTGCGGATGCCGTCGCGCGGCCCGGACCAGCAACGACGAACTCCATCTCAGAGAAGGCGATCAGCTCGCTGTAGTTCAGGTCGATCGTGAACTGGAACGTGAGAAAGTCGCCAAGCGATGGATAGTCCCGAGATCGACGGCGTCGAGCACCAAAGGCTCTTTCGCTGCCTTTGCAACCCATGCCCTGTAATCCATCTCGCCAACCTCCGTTTCTCTTCGGCCAGACGAGAACCTACGGCGCAGCCGCTAATCGTGCGGGGGGCCAAGGTACGGGAACTCGTTCAGCAGATCGCCGTGCGCCCCAACCTTGTCTCCTGTCACCCTTCCGTTCGTGAGCATGGAGAAGAACGCGTCGACGACGTCGTCGGTCAGTGTCCGGCCATTGTCCGGAAAGCGCGCCGGTCTGCGAGGATCGTAGGGGAGAACGTCTGGCAACAACTCTCTCGCCACGCCTACCGCGTTCTCCGGCGTATAGCCCCCCGAGCGTTCCAATTCGTGCGCGAAGACGCCAATGAAGCGATCATCATGCGCCGGTTCCCCGTCGAGGTATGCCTCCCTCGATTCTCCGGGAAGGAAAACCGCTTGCATCGGCCTTCCACCCCTGTCGGCCTGGATCCAGCCTTCTCGAGTTTTCTCCAGCGTGCGAGCCCACAGTCCCACCACGTTCGTCCCCAAAGCCGAATTGGGCACTTCAAGGACGATACTGCACACGTTCTTGTCGGAGAAGAAATCGTCTCCAGTGAACTGCATTTTGTTGAAGAACCCGTTTGCATCGAAAAAGAATGGGTCGCTGCGCCAACCACAGAACAGGCGGCAGTCGCCGGCTGTCGTCGCCACGGCTTCCCTCCCGACCGAGACCGGTGCTGCCTCGACGATGACTTCGCCGTCGTCGCACACCCCGGCGGCTCGTTCACCCTGAATACGGCGAAGTGTCGCGGTCTGCTTCCCGTCTTCGGAAGAGGAGAACTGCACGTTGTAGGCGATGTCGGCGACGGCATCGTCGTCCGTGTCGATTTTGAATTCGTACAGCGCTCCCGGCGCGAAGGGCTCTTTCGTCGTGGGCCCCGGAGGGTTCACGCCCACGGACGGATGGACGTTCAAAACGAGAATCGACTTGCCC
>VBKF01000088.1 GCA_005888095.1 Deltaproteobacteria bacterium
CGTCAATGCCGGCTACCAGGTGGTCATCCCGCGCGACGCCGTGGCCGGCACGCCCGCCGATTACGTCGACGCGGTCTTCGAGCACACGCTGCGGCTGCTGGCGACGATGGTCACCGCGGACCGCGTGCTGGAGGCGTGGGGACGATGAGGTTTGCCGGCCGGGTGCTCTTCATCACCGGCGCCGGCTCGGGTCTCGGCCGGGCGACAGCGCGGCTCTTCGCCGCGGAAGGCGCGAAGGTCTTCGGCGTCGACGTGAACGGTGCGGGTGTGGCGGCGACGGTCGAGACGATCCGCCGCGCGGGCGGCGTGGCGGACAGCGCCGTGTGCGACGTCGGCTCGATGGCCGCCGTGCGCGCCGCCGTCGAGGCGGCGGTCGCGGCCTTCGGCGGCATCGACATCCTCGTCAACGCCGCCGGCATCGGCCGCTCGGCCCGCCTGGAGGAGATCGACGAGGACGAATGGCAGCGCGTGCTCACGGTCAACCTGACCGGCGCGTTCAACACCGTGAAGGCGGCGCTGGCCCATCTGCTCGCCCGTCCGGGCGGCGCCGTGGTGAACGTCGCCTCGAGCGCCGGGATGCGCGGCCAGGCGTACGCGGCGCACTACGCCGCCTCCAAGGCCGGCCTCGTCAACTTCACGCGCTCGATCGCGCTCGAGTTCGCGAGCCGCGGGCTCCGCATCAACTGCCTCGCCCCCGCCGGCATCCGCTCGCCGCTCATCCGGCACTTCATGCCGCGCGAGGACTTCGAGAAGTCGCTGGTCGCCTACTACTCGCCGCCCGTGCCGCACCAGCTCGCCGACCCCGAGGACATGGCGAAGGCGATCGCCTACCTCGCCTCCGACGACGCGAAGATGGTCATCGGCGCCGTGCTGGTCGCCGACTGGGGCACGCTCGCGTAGTGCCAGAGACGATCCTCGACGTCCTCGCCCGCGACGTCGCCACGCGCGGCGGGCATCCCTTCATCGTGCACGAGGATCGCCGCCTGACGTACGCGGAGCTCGACCGGCTCGCCAGCGGGGCGGCGCAGACGCTGGCCGCGCTCGGCGTCGCGCGCGGGGAGCGGGTGACGCTCGCCCTCGGCAACTCGGTCGAATACCTCGTCACGGCCTTCGGGATCCTCAAGGCCGGCGCGGTCCTCAACCCGCTGAACCCGGCGCTCGGCGCCGCCGAGCTGGACTACATCGTCGACCATGCGGAGCCACGCGTGGTCGTGACCGACGCGGCACACGTCGCAGCATTCCGCCGGCATGCCTGCGCGGTGGTGACGCCCGAGGCGCTGTCGGCGGCGGGAGAGGGCGCGCCAGAGGTCACCGTCGGACCGGACGACCCGGCGCTCCTCCTCTACACCTCCGGCACGACCGGCAATCCCAAGGGCGTGCTCTTCACCCACGGGAGCTCCGGCCAGGGCGGCCGCCACTTCCTCCGGACGCTCGACATCGCGGCCGACGACACGATCCTCGCCGTGACCCCGCTCTTCCACGGCAACGCGTGGGGCGCGGTGCAGACGGCGCTGCACGCGGGTGGCACGGTGGCCTTTCCCGCCGCTTTCCACGCCTCCGAGTTCTGGCCCCTCGTCCACGCGACCGGCGCCACCGTGCTCTACACGCTCGGCACGATCCTCGCGATGCTCCTCGCGCGCCCGCCATCGGAGGCGGAGCGCACGAGCCCCCTGCGGGTCGTCCTCGGCCTCGGCAGCGCGCCGATCCGCGAGCGGGTGATCGAGCGGTTCGGCGTGGCGCACGTGGCGGAGTGCTACGGCTCGACCGATGCCGGCGTGGTGACAATCACCCCGGTCGGTGTTCCTCCGCGTGCCGGCTCGTGCGGCCCGCCCGTCCCCGGCGTCGAGATCCGCATCCTCGACGACGGCGGCCACGACCTCCCGCCACGCGCCGCCGGCGAGATCGCCGTCCGCTCGCCGTCACGGATGACCGCGTACTTCCGCGATCCCGGCGAGACGGCGCTTGCGCTGCGCGAGGGCTGGTTCCTGACCGGCGACCTCGGCTGGCTCGACGAGGACGGCTGGCTCTACTTCGTCGACCGCAAGAAGGACGTCATCCGCCGCGGCGGCGAGAACGTGTCCTCGGTGCTGGTCGAGAAGGTGCTGCGGGAGCACCCGCGCGTGGCGGAGGTGGCGGTGGTCGGCGTGCCGGACCCGGTGCTCGGGCAGGAGATCAAGGCGTTCGTGGTGGCGAGCGGACCCGTCGGCGAGGACGAGCTGCGCGAGTTCGCCGCGGCGCGGCTGGCGCGGTTCCAGGTACCGCGGCTCTGGGAGTTCCGGGCGTCGCTGCCGAAGACGGCGACCCAGCGCGTGGAGAAGTACAAGCTCAGGCGAGCGACTGGGCCGCCCCTCGGCTGACAGGCTGTCAGCTCGCCGGCGGGCACTGCTGCACGCAGGACTGGAAAGCCTGACGGCAGCTCTCCAGGCCTGGCCGCGCATTCTCGCGGGCCTGGTCGCGGCACTCGAACGCCTGGACCTGGGCGTTGTCGATGCACTGCTCCTGCTCCGGCGACCCGTCGGGGAAAATGTTCTTGCAGTTCTGGATGTCGCTGTCGCGTCGCGCGTTGCAGGCGGCGATGTCCGAGTTCAGCTGATCGAGGATCGGCTGGCGGCAGCCGTCCCGATCTGCTCGACACTGCTCGACGCACGCGTGGTCGCGGTTGAGACACGCGTCCACCGCCACCTGGAAGTCCTCGAGACAGTTCGCGTTGCAGGTCCTGAAGCTCTGCTTGGCGGTGTCCTTGCACTGGGCGACGGCGGCCGGGTCCGGCTGCTCGGGCGGGCCGCAGGCGCGTGCGCAAACCCTGAACTGTCTCCGGCACCGCTTGAGAGCCGGGCCGAACTGCTCGCGCGCGTCGTCGCGGCACTGGAACGCGACGACCTGCGCCTGGTCGATGCAGCGGTCGCGGTCGGCCGACCCCGCCGGGAACCGGTCCCGACAGTCCTGCTTCGCGCTCGCCAGCGTCGCGTCACAGGCGGCGAACGCCTGATCGATCCCCGTGGCCTCGCGGCAGTCCTCCCGCTTGGCGCGGCACACCTCCACGCACTGGTGGTCGCGATTGAGACATGCGTCCTTCGCGACCTGGAAATCCTCCACGCAGCCGGCCTTGCAGTCCCTGAACTCGCCGCGCGCGTCCTGGATGCACGGGTTGCCCCACGCCGCCGGAGCGCCGAGCGCGACGGCGAGCGTGAGGGCGGTTCCGAGCGATGGCCGTGCCGATGCGTTCTTCATCTGGTGTCCCCCCCCCTTGTTGCTTGCCCGAAACTCAAGCTAGCCGCGCGGTCTGCTGCCGCGCAAGAGCGTCCGAACGTTCGCAGACGCCGGATTCGTCGGTATCCTCCGGAGCGCTCGCGCACCCCGCAGCGCGGCGGCGTGCTTCTAGCGCGCGACGCCTTCGTGCCCCGCGTGGCCCGATGCGCGCGAGCGGGGCGCGGCGATCGATGACCCGAGAGCGGCTGAATCCCGTTCGCCAAGCGCCGCCGCGAAGACCTCGTGAACTTCCTCGGCGAGCTGGTCGATCGGCTTCTCGGCGAAGCTCGCGAAGGCGATCTCGTCGAGGACGCGGATGCGGATCGCGTGCCGGCCGCGGAGCACGAAGCCGTGCTTCGGAAGCGCGCGCGCCGTCCCCTCGACGACGATCGGGAGGAGCGGGACGCGCGCCCGCTGCGCCAGCACGAAGGCGCCCGCCTTGAAGGCCTTGAGCCGCCCGTCCGGCGAGCGGGTACCCTCGGGGAACATCATGATGGGGCTGCCCTCGGCGAGCGTCCGCTCACAGGCTCGCATCATCTCGGCGACGCTCCCGGCATCACCGCGGCGGAGCTTGATGTAGCCGTTGAGGGCCATGTTCCACCCGATGCAGGGGATGCGGAACATCTCGATCTTCGACACCCACTTGAAGTGCACGAAGAGGCGAAAGAGCACGAGGATGTCGAGGAACGATTGATGGTTCGCCACCATCACGTAGGGGACGCCCGGGCGGATCTTCTCCCGGCCCTCCACATGGACCCGCCAGGTGGGGTTCACCCAGGTGTAGAGCGACGCCCACAAGCAGGTGAAGCGGTGAAGGACGACGCGCCGCCGGTCGACGAGGGCGGTCGTCGCCCAGATGATGACCGCGACGGGAAAAAGGAGGAGCGAGCTCACGGTGATGAACGACCAGAAGAGAAGCGAGCCGGCGCGGGCGAGCATCGACGCCTGTTATCACGCGACCCGGCTCGCTTCCACCTCCCGAGGCTCGCTCGTCTCGCGCCGAGCGGCTGATCGCCACGGGAACTGGGCCGCGCTACTTCCGCTTCCTGCCGCTCCTGACCCGCTTGTGACCGGACTTGCGTTCCTGCTTCTTGCGCGCCTTGTGCTTGAGCGAAGCGCGCAGGCGGGCGGTCTTTCTCTTTTTCTGCGCCATGGTTGTCGTCTCCGAGTTGCGCCTGGCAGCTCACCCCGAGCCGCTTGGTTCAGCGGTCTCCGCTGCGCCGACCGCCACGGCCAGCCGTGTGTGCGGGTGTCGGACCGCGGCCGTGCGTGCCGCCGCCCTCTCCTCCGGTCGACCCGGAATCCTCTGCGACTATCTCGATCGTGCCCGCGTCGACGAGCTTCTTGAGCCCCGGGTGCTCGATGTCGTGCGAGGATATCTGTCCGCTTTTTCGGGGGCCCAGATGCAACGTCTTGCCGCGGGGCAGGGGGATGCTCAGGGGCTTCCCGGTCTTGTTGGTGACGGCCGCCATGCTTGGAACTTACCTTCTGCCCTTCCCCGGAGTCTGCTTGGGCTGGCCGTAGCTGTCTTGCTTCGACTTCGCCTCGGCCGCGCTCTCGGCCTTTGCGGCGCTCTTCTGCTTCTGGCCGCGCTCTTTCGACTTGGGTGACTTGTCGCCCACGGGTGCCTCCGTTCGATGGCCGAGGCCATCGGCCCGACGATGGCAGTCGCGCCATCAAAGGGCAAGCGGAGCAGGGCTACATCCCGTCGGCCAGCGCCGTCGCCGCACGCTGCCCGTCGAGCGCGGCCGACATGATGCCGCCGGCGTACCCGGCGCCCTCGCCGCACGGGAAGAGCCCGGACGCCTGGGGGTGCATGCCCGACGTCGGATCGCGCGGGATGCGGACCGGGGACGACGTGCGCGTCTCGACGCCGACCACCACCGCCTCGTTGGTGAGGTAGCCGCGCATCCTCTGGCCGAAGGCGCGAAAGCCTGCACGCAGGCGCTCGCCGATCGCCGGCGGCAGCAGATCGTGGAGATTGACCGGATGGATGCCGGGGCGGTACGAGCACCTCGGTAGGTCGGAAGAGGCGCGGCCCTCCGCGAAGTCGACGAGCCGTTGCGCCGGGGCCACGAGGCGTCCGCCTCCCGCGTCGAACGCCGCGTGCTCGAGTCCCTGCTGGAAGGCCATGCCGGCGAGCACGCCGTCGGTCCGATACGGCGCCAGGTCGTCGGGTGTCACCTCCACCACGATGCCCGCGTTGGCGAAGCCGAGCCCACGGCTCGACGGTGACCATCCGTTGACGACGACCTCGTCACCGCTCGTGGCCGCCGGACAGATCACCCCGCCCGGGCACATGCAGAAGGAGAACACCGCGCGCCCGTCGACGTGGTGGACCAGGGCGTATGAGGCCGCCGGCAACCCGCACGGTCGAGTCGTGCCGCGATACTGGATCTGGTCGATCAGCCCCTGGGGATGCTCGACGCGGACACCGACCGCGAACGGCTTCGCCTCGAGTGCGAGGCCGCGGCGCTGGAGAAGCGCGAGCACGTCGCGGGCCGAATGCCCGGTCGCGAGGATCACCCCCCGTCCCGCGACCTGCTCGCCTGCGGCGGTCACCACGCCGGTCACCACGCCGCTCGCAAGCAAAAGATCGGTGACCCGCGTTGCGAAGCGGACCTCACCGCCACAGTCGGCGATGGTCGCGCGGAGCGCCTGCACCACCTGCGGGAGGCGGTTCGTCCCGATGTGCGGGTGTGCGTCGATCAGGATATCGGGCGGCGCGCCGTGGCGCACCAGCACGTCGAGGACACCCCGGATGGATCCCCGTTTCGTCGCCCGGGTGTAGAGCTTGCCGTCGGAGAACGTGCCGGCCCCCCCCTCGCCGAAGCAGTAGTTGTTGTCCGGGTCGACGATGCCCGCGCGCGCTATCCGGGCGACGGCGTGACGGCGTCCGCGGACGTCTGCTCCGCGCTCGAGGACGATCGGCCGGAGCCCGCGCTCGATCAGCGTGAGCGCCGCGAACAACCCGGCGGGGCCCGCCCCCACGACCACGGCCGGCGGCGCACCGCGCACGTCACGGAGAGCCAGCGGTGGCGCCGGCTCGGGCCGGAACGGCTCGTCGATCCAGACGCGGCAGCGGAGCACGTACACGGGCGTTCCCTTCCGCGCATCGAGCGAACGCCTCACGACCACGTGGTGCGTGATCGCGCTCGCCGCGACGCCGAGCCGGTGCGCGAGATGGCTCGTGCGCTCCGTCGGGTCGTCGTACGCATCCGGAGGGAGTCGGATCTCGGTCTCGGCGATCATGCTCGGCGTCGGAGAAGCAAATGGCCGAAGCTCGCCCGCGGCTCAAGTGCGACGTCCGTCGGAGGATCGCCACGTCAGCGTTGTCCTTGAACAGAAACGGCCCGCGCCGTACCCTCCGCGCATGCCCAAGCTCGGCACGGCGTCGCCTCATCGCGGGTGGGCGCGTGCCGTCGGCGGCCTGCTCCTGCTCCCCGCGCTCTGCCTGGCGACCGACGTGCGGGTCGTGGCCGTCACGGCGGGCCGGAGCGCCGATGTCGTGATCGAGCGCGGCGCGCCGGTGACGATCGAGGTCGGCGAGACGGTCGAGGGGATCAAACTGCTGAGAGCGGACCGGACCAGCGCGGTCCTGAGCATCGACGGGATCACGAAGACGCTGCCGCTCGTGGCGGATTCGGCGTCGGTCGGCGATACCGCCGGGAGCGGCACCGTGACGCTACTGGCCGACGCGGGCGGACAGTTCTTCACGAGCGGAACCGTGAACGGACGGTCCGTGCGCTTCGTCGTCGACACGGGTGCGACGTTGACGACGCTCTCTCGGGCGGATGCGCAGCGCATCGGCCTCGACTATCGTGGCGGCAAGCCCACTCGAACTACGACCGCGACGGCGTCGTGAACGGATGGCGGATGTCGCTCGACTCGGTACGCGTCGGCGACACGACGGTGCGCGACGTCGACGCGATGGTCGTCGACAACGACACCTTGCCGGTGGGGGCTGCTCGGCATGAGCTTCCTCGGTCGCTTCGACATGCACCGACAGGGCTCGACGCTCGTGCTGCGGCGTCGCCGCTGAGGCGCGCGCCGCGGGCGAGTGACCCCCAGTCAGAACATCGCCTCGATCCCCATGAGGGGGGAGGGCGTCGGCCCGAACGGCGGCGCATCTTGAACGATGGGCCCTACGGGCATAGTC